>JBGPZN010000054.1:0-11636 GCA_041493815.1 Methylomirabilia bacterium | reverse complement strand
GCGGCCTACGGCGAGCTCACCGGCCATCGTGACCTGATCGCGTTCGACATGGGCGGCACCACCGCCAAGCTGGCCCTGATCGAGAACGGCCGGCCGTTCACCACCACGGCGTTCGAGCTCCATCGCGTGAACAACGCGCCCGGCAGCGGGCTGCCGATGAACATCCAGGCGATCGACCTGGTGGAGATCGGCGCCGGCGGCGGCTCGATCGCGCGCCCGCGGCTGGGCGTCATCGCGGTCGGCCCCGAGAGCGCGTCGTCCACGCCGGGCCCGGTCTGCTACGGGCGCGGCGGCGACGAGCCGACCGTGACCGACGCCAACCTCGCGCTCGGCTACCTCAACCCCGAGTACTTCGCCGGCGGCGCCATGCGGCTGCACCCGGGCGGCGCCGCCCGGGCCATCGAGGACAAGCTCGCGCGTCCGCTCGGGCTGTCGCTGGAGCAGGCGGCCTGGGGCATCCACACCATCGTGAACACGAACATGGAGCTGGCGACGCGCGTGGTGTCGATCGAGCGCGGCCGTGATCCGCGCGGGCTCACGTTCGTGGCGTTCGGCGGCTCCGGCCCCGTGCATGGCTGCCGGCTCGCGCAGGCGCTCGGCGTCCCCCGCGTCATCCTGCCAGCGGCGGCCGGGGTCACCGCCGCCATCGGGTTGCTGGCCGCCGAGGTGCGCTTCGACGTCTCCCGCACGTACGTGCGCCGGCTCGACGCGCTCGAGCCCGCCCGCCTCGACGCGATGTACGGCGAGATGGCGGCGCAGGCGATGGAGGTCGTGCGCGACTCCGCCGTCGGCGGCGCCGTGACCGTCGTCCGCTCGGTCGACGCGCGCTACGTCGGCCAGGGCTACGAGCTGACGGTGCCCGTCCCCGCTGGCACGCTCGACGCCGCCGCGCTTGTCCGCGTGCGCGCGTCGTTCGACGAGGTCTACGCCGCCCGCTACGGCTACGCCCAGCCGGCGGAGCCGGTCGAGGTCGTGACGTGGAAGCTCTCGGCCATCGGGGGTGCGCCGCGCGTGACGCTGGCCAAGGCCGCGACGTCGCCGGTGGCCGGTGCGCTCAAGGGCCGCCGCCGCGCCTACTTCCCGGAGGCCGGCGGCTGGGTCGACTGCCCGATCTACGACCGCTACAAGCTCGCCGCCGGCCTCGAGATCGCGGGCCCCGCCATCGTCGAGGAGCGCGAGTCGACGTCGGTGCTACCGCCGGGCGCCGTCGCCACCGTCGACGAGTACGCCAACTTGATGGTCGAGATCGCATGACCCTCGATCCCATCACGCTCGGCGTGATCTGGGGAGCGCTGCAGTCGATCGCGGTGGAGGTCGGCACCACCGTGCACAAGACCGCGTACTCCGAGCAGGCGCGCGAGGGGCAGGACTTCTCGGTGGCGGTGTTCGACGCCGAGGGGCGGATGGTCGCGCAGGGGCCGTACTCGCCGGGCCACATGGGCGCGATGTCGGCGGCGGTGCGCAACGCGCTGGCCGCGCATCCGATCGAGACGCTGCGGCCGGGCGATGCGATCCTCCTCAATGATCCGCTGCTCGGCTCCGGCCACTTCCCGGACTTCTTCATCACCCAGCCGGCGTTCCACGACGGCCGGCTGATCGGCTTCGCCGTCAACATCGTGCACCACACCGACGTCGGCGGCTCGCGCCCGGGCAGCCAGGGCGTCGAGGGGATCTTCGACTACTTCCAGGAAGGCCTGCGCATTCCACCGACCAAGGTCTGGGAGGAGTATCGGGAGCAGCAGGGCGTCGTCGGCATCATCGCGGCCAACACGCGCACGCCGGACAAGGTGCTCGGCGACCTGCGCGCCCAGCGCAGCGCGCTGCGCGTCGGCGAGCTGCGGCTGGTGGAGCTGGTGGAGCGCTACGGCCACGAGACGCTCGCCGCCGCCATGGGCGAGATCATCGCGCGCAGCGAGGGCAGCGTGCGCGCGGCCATCCGCGAGATCCCGGACGGCGTCTACCCGTTCGAGGATTTCCTGGACGACTACGGCCCCGGCACCGATCCGCTGCGGGTGGCGGTGACGGTGACCGTGGCCGGTGACGGTATCGCGATCGACTACGACGGCTCGAGCCCGCAGACGCCGTCCGGCATGAACTCCTACATCAACTACACGCGCTCGTACTCGTACGCGGCGGTGAAGTGTCTCACCGATCCGTTCGGGCCCATGAACGAGGGCGCGCTGCGCCCGGTGACGGTGACGGCGCCGGAGGGCTCCTTCCTCAATCCACGGCCGCCGGCCGGCGGCGGGCCCCGCGCCATCATCTGCTATCGGACGTTCGAGGCCGTCCTGGGCGCATTGGCCCCGGCGCTGCCGGAGCGGGTCGCCGCCGCCGCCTCGCACTTCGCGAATCCCACCTTCGGTGGCTGGGACCGCGCGCGCCGCCGCCGTTTCGTCGCCTACGAGCTGGTGCTCTCCGGCACCGGCGCCCGGGCGACGCGGGACGGCTGCGAGGGCATGGCGTGGGCGTTCAACGCGTCGAACATTCCGGTGGAGGCGCAGGAGGCCGCACAGCCGATCGTCGTCGAGCGCTTCGGCTTCATCGCCGACTCGGCCGGCGCCGGAACGTTCCGCGGTGGCTGCGGCATCCGCCGCGACATGCGCTTCCTGGCCGACGAGGGCAAGCTCACCAACCTGTCCGAGCGCCAGCGCTTCGCGCCCTGGGGAGTCTTCGGCGGCGCGTCGGGCCGGCTGGCCCGCACCGTCATCAACCCGGGCCCCGCCGAGGAGGTCGTCAACGGCAAGCAGTCGCGCGAGTTCGCGTATGGCGACGTGATCTCGTTCCAGCAGTCGGGCGCCGGCGGCTACGGCGACCCGCTCGCCCGCGACCCCGCCCGGGTGCTGGAGGACGTGCTGGACGAGTACATCTCGGCAAACGCTGCGCGGACGGAGTACGGGGTCGTGATCACCGGCGACGGGTTCGATCTTCAGGTCGATGAGTCGGCCACGCGTAGGCTACGGGCCGCCCAACCAAAGAAGATACGGCCCGCGTGATCTCCTTCACCCCCGAGCATGAAAACTTCCGGCGCACCGTCGCGCGCTTCGTCGACGCCGAGGTCGTGCCCCAGGCCGAGACGATCGACGAGCGCGGCGAGTTCCCGCGCGAGCTGTTCAAGCGCGTCGGCGCCCAGGGGTGGCTCGGCCTGCGCTATCCCGAGCGGTACGGTGGCGCCGACGCGGACATGGTGACGTACTGCCTGTTCGCCGAGGAGCTGGCGCGCGGGTCGCTCTCGGTCGCGGCGGCGGCGGCCATGCAGTCGCTGATGGGCACGTACTTCGTCTACAAGCACGGCTCGGAGGCGCTGCGGGCGACCTACCTGGTGCCGGCGCTGCGCGGCGATCTCATCGCCACCTTCGCGCTGACCGAGCCCAACGCCGGCTCCGACGTCGCCAATATCACGACGCGGGCCGAGCGGCGCGGCGATCGCTGGGTGCTGCGCGGCGCCAAGACGTGGGTCACCAGCGCGCCGGTGGCAGACATCCTCACGGTGGCCGCCAAGACGTCGGGGGAGCGGGGCCTGAAGAACATCGCGCTGTTCCTGCTCGACCGCGCCGCCATGCCCGGGATCACGCTGGGGAAGTCGATCGAGAAGATGGCGGTGCGCGGGTCGGTGACGGGTGAGATCCTCCTCGAGGACGTGGAGGTGCCGGACGAGCACGTGCTGGGCGGCGACACCGGCGGCGTCGACAAGATCGGGTCCATTCTGGCCGAGATCCGGATCATGACCGCGGCGCTGTCGGTGGGACTGGCCCGGGCGGCCTACGGCGCCGCGCTCGCGTACGCGCGCGAGCGCGTGGCGTTCGGCAAGCCGATCGGCGAGCACCAGGCGATCTCGTTCAAGCTGGCCGACATGCTGACCTCGCTGCAGGCGGCCACGCTCATGACCTACCAGGCCGCGGCCCGGCTCGATGCCGGCCAGCCGATCGGCCGCGAGGCGGCGATGACCAAGCTGTTCGCCTCGGAGGCGGCGGTGCGCATCACCGACGAGGCCGCGCGGATCTTCGCCTCCTACGGGCTGGCGATGGAGTATCCGGTCCAGCGCTACTTCCGCGACGCGCGTTTCCTGCTCCCGGGGGGCGGCACCTCGGAGATCCTGCGCCTGGTCATCGGGCGCGAGCTGGACTGGGACCGCGGAGCGGCGTTCGCGTGAGACGCTTCGATGTCCTGACCTTCGACTGCTACGGCACGCTCGTCGACTGGGAGCGTGGCATCGCCGAGGCGTTCGCCACCGCCGCCGGGGCCGACGGCGTGACGCTCGACCGCGCGGCGATCCTGCCCGCGTATCACGAGATCGAGCCGGTGGTGCAAGCTGAGCGCTACCGGCGCTACCGCGACGTCCTCGCCATCACGGCCCGCGCCGTCGCCGATCGGCTCTCGTGGAAGCTGGCGCCGGGGCGCGAGACGTTCCTGCCCGAGAGCCTGCCGTCGTGGCCGCCGTTCCCCGACACCAACGCGGCGCTCGGGCGGCTGCGGGACGCCGGCCACCGGCTGGCCATCCTGTCCAACGTCGACGACGATCTCCTGGCCGGCACCCGGCGGCACCTGGCCGCGGACTTCGACTTCGTCATCACGGCCCAGCAGGTGGGATCGTACAAGCCGGCGCCGGGGCACTTCGTCGCCGCGCGGGAGCAGATCGGCGCCGCGTCGTGGCTGCACGTGGCCCAGAGCTACTTCCACGACGTGCAGCCGGCCCGCGCGCTCGGCGTCCCGTCGGCGTGGATCAACCGCAAGGCCGAGCGGCCGCTCGACGCCCGCGGGCCCGACCACGAGTTCCGCACGCTGGCCGAGGCGGCGGACTTCCTGACGAAGGGCGCGTGATGGTGGCACCGTCGCCCCTGCTGACCGCGGTGTACCGCGGCGACCGGGCCGCCGCGGAGAAGCTGCTCGACGACGGCAAGACCGCGCTCACGATCGCCGAGGAGCAGGGCCACGCGCAGGTCGCGCGGCGGCTCCGGGGAGAGCTGCCATGACGACGAGGGTCGCGCTGGTCGGCGCCGGCGTCACGAAGTTTGGCGTACGCAAAGCGTCCTACCGCGACCTGATCTGGGAAGCGGGTAAAGCGTGCTTTGATTCGATCCCCGCCGTGAAGCCGAAGGACCTCGACGGGCTCGTGGTCGGCTCGGTGATGCCGGAGCGCACGGCGTTCCAGAGCCATATCTCGTCGCTGGCCGCCGAGGCGCTCGGCATCAGGCCGAGCACGCTGAGCGCGCGGACCGAGCACATGTGCGCCTCGGGCACGGTCGGCATCCGCTACGCCTACGCGTTCATCGCCGCCGGCCTCGCCGACCTGGTGATGGTGCTAGGCGTGGAGAAGCTCAACCAGCCGACCGGCGAGGAGGCGATCCTCAACATGGGCACCGGCGTGGACCGCGAGTGGGAGGCGGCGTTCGGCCTCACCGCGCCGCCCTGCTTCGCGCTCGCCGCCCAGCGCCACATGGCCGAGTACGGCACGACCGAGGAGCAGCTCGCCCAGGTGGGCGTGAAGAACCACACCCACGCGTCGAGGAACCCCACCGCGCATTTCAACAAGGGCGCCACGCTCGACCAGGTGCTGTGCTCGCGGATGATCTCGACCCCGTTGCGCCTGTTCATGTGCTCGCCGATCACCGACGGCGCCGCCGCCGTCGTGCTGGCGAGCGAGGAGCGCGCCCGCGCGCTGACGGACACGCCCGTGTGGATTCGCGGCACCGGCCAGGCGCTCGACGGCTTCCAGCTCACCTCGCTGCACGAGGACTACGCCCACTGGCCGGCGCTCAAGCGCGCGGGCGAGTCGGCATACCGCATGGCCGGCATCGGGCCCGGGGACGTCGATCTCGCCGAGGTGCACGACTGCTTCGCGATCGCCGAGATGATCGCCTACGAGGAGCTCGGCTTCTGCACGAAGGGCGAGGCGGGGCTGTTCGTGGCCGCCGGCCGGAGCGACTACGGCGGCGACGTCGTCGTCAACCCCCGCGGCGGGCTGATCGGCTGCGGGCATCCGCTCGGCGCCACCGGCGTGGCCCAGGCGGCCGAGGTCTTCGCCCAGTTGCGCGGCGAGGCCGGCGCCCGCCAGGTGGCCGACGCCGCCATCGGCCTCACCCACAACAACAGCGGGATGGGCGAGCACGTCGTGATGATCTACGGCAAGGATCCCGCGTGAGCGAACGAGAAACCGTCGCCGTCCTCGGCCCCGGCCGGATCGGGCGCCAGATCGCGCTGGCGTTCGCGCTGGGCGGCTGCCGCGTGCGTCTCGTCGACGTCAAGGCAGGGCGTCCGGTGGCCGACGCCGAGCGCACGCTGGCCGACGCGCGGCGCGAGATCGCGCGCGACCTCGGCCTCATGGTCGAGGAGCGCGTGATCACCGGCGCCGAGTCGACCGCCACCCGGGGACGGATCGAGGAACGGATCGGGCTCGAGGCGCTGGCAGGCTGTGGCTTCGTGCAGGAGGCGCTGCCGGAGTCGGTCGCCCTCAAGCAGAGGGAGCTCGCCCGTCTCAGCGCCGCCGCCGACGCCGACGCCATCATCGCGTCGGGCTCGTCCACGATCTCGCCGTCGCACCTCTGCGACGCGGTGGAGCGCCCCGAGCGGTTCCTGGTCGCGCACTGGCTGAACCCGGCCCACATCATCCCGCTCGTCGACGTGGTGGCCGGCCCGCGGACGGCGCCGGCGGCGGTCGCGCGGACGCTGGCGCTGCTGGAGAGCCTGGGCAAGACACCGGTGCGCTGCGGCGACTCCCCCGGCTTCATCGGTCCGCGCCTGCAAGTGCTCCTGATGAACGAGGCGGTGCGGCTGGTCGAGGAGGGCGTGGCCACGCCGGAGGACGTCGACCGGGCGTTCAAGGCGGGCATGGGGTTTCGCTACGCGTCCATCGGGATCTTCGAGTTCATCGACTGGGGCGGCGTCGACATCCTCTACCGAGCCAGCCGCTACATGACCGAGGCGCTCGGCGACGAGCGGTTCAAGCCGGCCCGGCTCGTCGAGGAGAAGATGGCGCGCAACGAGCTGGGACCGAAGACCGGCCGGGGGTTCTTCGACTACGCCGGCGATCGGCGCGAGGCCTTCGAGACCGACAAGGTGCGGGCGCTGCTGCGTCGCCTGCGGAGCGAGCGGCTGTGATCCTCATCGAGCACGCGACGGTGCTGACGCTCGACGGCCAGCGCCGGATCCTGGCGGACGGCTCGGTGCTCGTGGACGGCCGCGACATCGTCCAGGTTGGACCCGCCGCGTCGGTGCGCCCGCCGCGGACGCCGGAGCGCGTGATCGACGGACGCCGGCGCGTCGTGATGCCGGGCTTCGTCGACACCCACGTCCACCTGACCGAGCACCTCAGCCGCGGGCTGATGCTCGACGACGTCCCGGTGCCGCGCTACCTGCCCGACTGGCTGCTGCCGCTGTACTCCACGGTCACGCCGGAGGAGGAGCAGGCGGCGGCGCAGCTGGCCTGCGTGGAGATGATCCGGACCGGCACCACCACGTTCTGCGAGGCCGGCACGCTCTTCGACGTGGCCGCCGTCGCCGACGCCGTCGAGCAGATCGGGATGCGCGCGATCCTCGGCCGCTGGACGTGGGACCTCGCCGGCCAGAGTGGGCGGATGAAGCAGACGACCGACGAGGCGCTGGCGCTCACCGCCGATGTGCTCGGCAAGGTGAACGGCCGCGCCGACGGACGGATCGGTGCCTGGCCACTGCTGCTCGGCTTCGGCACCTGCTCGGAGGCCCTGATCCAGGGCGCGCACGCGCTGGCCGCGCGCCACGCCGTCGGCTGGGGGATGATGCAGAGCGCGCTGCACCCCTCGCGGCCCAGCCGGGACACCATCCCGCTCGCGCGCCTGGACGCGCTCGGAGTGCTGGACGATCGCACCAAGCTCGCGCACATGGTCCACGTCGACGACGCCGACATCGCGCTGCTCGCCCGGCGCGGCGTGAAGGTCGTGCACTGCCCGACCGCCGGGCTCAAGCACACCAAGGGGCTGGCGGCCCACGGGCGGTTCCCCGAGATGGTCGCCGCCGGCGTCGGCGTCTCGCTCGGCGGCGACAGCGGCAACGGCTCCAACCACTTCGACATGCTGCGGCTCATGTACCTGGCGGCGACCCTCTACAAGGACGCGCGCAACGACGTCGGCGTCCTGCCGGCTGAGCGCGTCGTGGAGATGGCGACGCTCCGCGGCGCCGAGGCGCTACGGCTCGACCGCCAGATCGGCTCGCTCGAGCCGGGCAAGCGGGCCGATCTCGTGCTCTACGATCTCGACACGCCGGAGTGGCGGCCGCTGCTGAATCCCGTGAACAACCTCGTGTACGCCGCGAGCGGCGCCAGCGTGCGCACGGTGGTGATCGACGGCCGCGTCGTGCTCGACGAGGGTCGGCTGACCACGCTGGACGAGCGCGCGCTGTACGACCGGGTGGAGCGGCTGAGCCGGGCGCACGTGCGCCGGGCCGGCCTGCCCATCGACAGCACGTGGCCGGTGGTGTCGTGAGCTACGTCCGCGCGACCGATCCGTTCCCGCTGGAGTCGGCGGACTTCACCAAGCTGCACGAGTTCTACACGCGGCTGGGGCAGGGGCGGCTCAGCACGACGCGGTGCACGGGGTGTGGTCGTACGGCGTGGCCGCCGCGCGGCTTCTGCGCCGAGTGTGGCAGTGACGAGTTCACCTGGGCGGATCTGCCGGACGAAGGCACGGTCCACGCGTTCACCGTGCAGGAGACCGGGCTGCCGGCCGGGTTCACCGGCCCCCGCATCTTCGCGATCGTGAAGGTCGGCGAGCACCGCATCTTCTCGATCCTCCTCGACGCTGATCCCGCGCGCGTGACGATCGGTCAGCGCATCCGGCTGAAGCCGCTGGCGATCGAACCGGACCCCAAGGGCACCCCGCGATGGCTCCCCGCGTTCACACCGTCGGCGTGATCTCCGATACGCACGGGCTGGTGCGGCCGGAGGCCGTGGCCGCGCTGGCCGGCGTCGAGCGCATCGTGCACGCCGGTGACATCGGCAGCCGCGACGTCCTCGCCGCGCTGGAGCGCATCGCGCCCGTCTCGGCCGTGCGCGGCAACAACGACCGCGACGCGTGGGCGGCGGCGATTCCCCAGACCGAGGTGATCGAGATCGGTGGCGTGTCGCTCTACGTCCTGCACGACCTGCACGACCTCGACCTCGATCCGCGCGCCGCCGGCTTCGCGGCGGTCATCGCGGGCCACAGCCACCAGCCGCGCCAGGAGACGCGCGACGGCGTGCTCTACCTGAACCCGGGCAGCGCCGGCCCCCGCCGGTTCAAGCTCCCGATCTCGTTGGCCCGCCTGACCATCGCGGCCGGTCGTATCACGGCGGAAGTCAGGACGTTGCTGTGAAGGTTCTCGTCGCCAAGCCCGGGCTCGACGGCCACGACCGCGGGGCCAAGGTCGTCGTCCACGCGCTACGCGACGCCGGCGTGGAGGTTGTGTACTCCGGCCTCAAGCGCACGCCCGAGGAGATCGTGGCCGAGGCGGTCCAGGAGGACGTGGACGTCGTCGGGCTGTCGATCCTTTCGGGCGCGCATCTCACCCTCTCGCGGCGGGTCATCGAGGGCCTACGCGCCCAGGGCGCCGACGAGATCCGCGTCGTGGTGGGCGGGACCATTCCACCGCGCGACGTGCCGGCGCTCATGGCGATGGGCGTGGACCGCGTGTTCCCGATGGGCACGGCGCTGCCCGACATCGTCGCCGCCTTCAAGGAGCCGCGGTGACGCCGGCGTGGCGGTTTCTCGAGGGCGCAGGGAGGATCAGATGAGAGACGTGACGCTGCACGCGGGCATCCCGGTCAAGCCGGTCTACGGGCCCGAGGATCTCGCCGGCCGCGACGTCGCCCGCGACATCGGCCGGCCGGGCGAGTATCCCTACACCCGCGGCATCCACAAGCACATGTACCGCGACCGGCTGTGGACGATGCGGCAGTACATCGGCTTCGGCACGCCGGAGGAGACGAACGGCCGGTTCAAGTACCTGATGGCCCACGGGCAGGACGCGCTGAATGTCGCCTTCGATCTGCCGACGCAGCTCGGCCTCGACTCCGATGACCCTAAGGCCGAGGGCGAGGTGGGGCGCGTCGGGATGGCGATCGACACCCTGGCCGACATGGAGGCGGCCTTCGAGGGCATCCCGCTCGACCGCGTGAGCGTGTCGCTCACGATCAACGGGATGGCGGCGCCGATCACCGCCATGTACTACGCGGTGGCCGACAAGCAGGGCGCCGCCGCCGACCGCGTCGTGACCACGCCCCAGAACGACATCCTCAAGGAATTCGTCGCGCGCGGCACCTGGATCTACCCGGTGGAGCCGTCGCTCCGGCTGGTCGGCGACCTCATCGAGTTCTCGGCCCGCCACTTTCCGCGCTCCAATCCCGTGTCGGTGTGCGGCTATCACATCCGCGAGGCCGGCTGCACGACCGCCCAGGAGATGGCCTACGGCCTGGCCATCGCCGCCGCCTACGTGGAGATGATGGTGGCGCGGGGGATGGACGTCGACGAGTTCGCGCCGCGGATCTCCTTCAACTTCACCGCGTGGGGCAAGATCTTCGAGGAGGTCGCGAAGTTCCGGGCCGGCCGCCGCCTCTACGCGCGGATGCTACGCGAGCGGTTCGGCGCCACGAACCCGAAGTCGTGGATGTTCCGCTCGCTCATCGGCGGCGGCGGCTCCGCCTTCACCATGCAGGAGCCGGAGAACAACATCGTGCGCGGCGCCTACATCGCGCTGGCCGGCGCGCTGAGCGGCGCCCAGACGATGGCGCTGCCCACCTACGACGAGGCGTACACGATCCCGTCGCCCAAGGCCCAGCTCATCGCGCTCCGGACCATGCAGATCTGCGCCGAGGAATCGGGCGCCGCCGACACCGTGGATCCGCTGGCCGGCTCCTACTACGTCGAGACGCTCACCAACGAGATGGAGGCGAAGATCGTCGAGGAGCTGGCCGCGGTCGAGCGCATGGGTGGCATCGTCGAAGCCGTGAAGACCGGCGCGCTGCAGGCCGAGGTCGCGCGCCAGGCCTACCGGTTCGAGCAGGCGATGGTTGCCGGCGAGATCCGCAAGGTCGCCGTCAACTGTCACGTCGGCGAGGGCCCGGCCGCGGCCGACCAGGACGTGGAGGTGTACGCCTTCGATCCCACGGTGGCCGCGACGCAGGTGGCGAAGCTGGCGCGGGTGCGGCGCGAGCGGGACGACGGGGCGGCGGGGGCGGCGCTGCGACGCCTCGCGGAGGAGGCGCGCGGCCCGGCCAACCTGATGCCGCCCATCGTCGAGGCGGTGAAGGCGTACGCGACGCTCGGCGAGATCTGTCAGGCGATGAAGAGCGTGTTCGGCGAGCACAAGGAGCCGGTGAGATGGTGAGCGCGGAGCGATTCGCCCGGGGCATGACGTTCGCGCAGTACGTCGCCGACATGGCCACGCCCGAGAACCTCAAGCGCGAGGGCT
The DNA here is from genome assembly GCA_041493815.1 of Methylomirabilia bacterium. GTDB lineage: Bacteria > Methylomirabilota > Methylomirabilia > Rokubacteriales > CSP1-6 > AR5. The sequence continues at coordinate 221 of JBGPZN010000054.1, read as the reverse complement.
CGATGGGCCGCCCCCGCGAGGACCGGAGCGAGTTCTTCCGGCGCGCCTACGAGGCGGTGCAGCTCTCCCCGGCCCAGCACGCGGCGTGGACGTGGCTGGCCGCCCAGCCCGGCGGCCCCGCCCGGGTGCTGGCGATCTCCGAGGAGTGGTCGTCAGACTGCCGCCGCGACATCCCGCTGGTGGCCCGGGTGGCCGACGCCGCCGGGCTCGAACTGCGCATC
>JBGPZN010000218.1:0-6067 GCA_041493815.1 Methylomirabilia bacterium | reverse complement strand
GTGGAGGTCGACTGCTTGATCTGCAGCAGCGCGTCGGGATCCCAGTTGTCGTACTCCAGCCACTGCATGTCGTACCGCTCCAGCAGCTTGGCGATCCGCAGGACGCCCTCGGTGCGAAAGTTGTAGTTGAGATCCAGGCAGAGGCCGACCTTGGGGCCCACCGCCTGCCGGAAGGTGCCGATCAGCCGGTCGATGGCGTCGAGGATCTCCACGGTGGGCGCGCCGTCGGTGGTGTTGATGCCGCTGGCGAAGCCGGGGAAGTAGACCGTCGCCGGGTCGCCGGGGATGACCATGTTGGTCTTGAGCGCAGTGAAGCCGCGCGCGACGACCTCCTTGCCGAGCGCCGCGATATCGTCGTAGCTCTTCAGCGGAGGCGTGCCCAGCATCGTGCCCATGCGCGCGCGCGTCGTCCCGCAGTGCGACCAGTAGAGCCGCATGCGGTCGCGCAGCGGGCCGCCGAACAGCTCGTAGACCGGCACGCCGAGCGCCTTGGCCTTGATGTCCCACAGCGCCAGCTCGATGCCGGCCATCGCCTTGTGGGAGACGCCGCCGTAGTTCTGGCGCATGCGCCGGTGCATGTCCCAGTACAGCCGCTCGACCGGCCGCGGGTCCTGACCGATCAGCAGATCGGTGAGGTCGCGCACGCAGCCGGCGATGCCGTGGGGGCTGCGGTTGTCGCTGCACTCGCCCCAGCCGACCAGGCCGGAGTCGGTCTCGATGCGTACGAACGTCCACGGCCGCCAGCCGGCGTCGCAGTGCAGCGCCTCGACGCGCGCGATCTTCATCGTGCTCTCCCTCGTGAACCCCTACGGGGCCACCTGAATCGTGAGCTCTCCTGTGGAGCGGAAGGTAACGGCGTACACCCCTGCCTTGCGGAGCTTCGTGGACACCGCCTCGCCGTGCAGGGCGCGGACGCCCCGGCGCTTGGCCTCGGCCGGGTCATTGGCCAGCGTCCAGAACTGCGCCCACAGCTCCCGCTCGAACGCGCTCGGCGCCTTTTCGGCGGCGTACGCCTGCGGCATCTGTCCTTCCCGGTCGAGCACGTGGGCGTCGACCGGGCGGAGGCGATCGCCGAAGATGCGGCGGAAGAGCAGGAGCGATCGTCCCTTGAGCGCGTCGCCGGCGGTGACGAACTCGTCCTCGAACTTGATCACCAGCGTGTCGACGTAGACCTCGTCGCCGGTGACCGAGAACTCCCGCGGCTCACCGATGGGGTCGCCGCTCGGGTTCAGCTCGCTGAACCGGATGCGGGTCACGAGGTGCCCGTCCGCACCGGGCCCCTGGTCCAGCACCACGATCCGGGCACGGCGCTCGGTGTGGCGGAGGAGTCGGACGGCCGCCTCCAGCGCCTGGGCGCGTTCGGTGAGCGTTCGGATCTGGGCGTCCCGCTCGGCCAGCCTCCGCTCCATCTCGCGGCTCGGAGCAAAGACCAGGCGGTCCGCCACGTAGATGCCGCCGGAGCCGGCGCCGACCAGCAGGACGGTCCACAGCAGGGCGACGCGGCCGGCGGCCAACGGCGGGCGGCCTCAGTCCGATGACCCGAGCGCGGCCCGCGCGGCCTGGAGCAGCGCGTCGGGGGTCTCGGGGTTGATCGAGCAGTCGGGCCCGAGCAGAAGCGCGCGGCCGCCCATCTCGCGCACGGCGGCGCGCGCCCGAGCGGCCACGGCGTCGGGCGTCAGCGTCACGATGACCGGCTTGGCCGGCAGCCCGCCCATCACCGCGCGCCCGCTGCGCCGGCGGCCGTCCGCCAGCGACGGATTGCCCTCGGCCTGCGCCCACGAGATGGCCTGGACGGGATAGTCGACGAACTCGTCGAAGAGGACGCCGCTTCCGCAGACGTGCAGCACGTTGAAGGGCGCGGTCGCGGCGGCGGCCAGGATCTGCAGGTCGTACGGCCGCTGGAAACGCCGGCATTCCGCCGCGGTGAGCAGGTCGCGCCGGGCGACGTTGGTCGCATAGAACAGACCGTCGGCGCCGGCCGCGAGGGCCAGGCGCGTGTAGCCCGCCAGCGTGTGCGCGATGGCCGCGAGGCCGGCCTCGAGCGCATCCGGCTCCTCCCGCGCGATGGCCAGCGCCTGCTCGACGCCGCCCGGGAGGAGATAAGGCACGACCATCAGCGGCGAGAACACTGTCCAGATGATCGGCGTGTCGGGCCCGACGCCGGCGCGGATCTGCCTGAGCGCGCGCAGCTGCTCGCCGAGCGCGCCGGCGGCCGGCTCGGCCGGCTTCAGGCTCCGCAGGCCGGCGGCGTCCGCGCACGGCGCGTGCGTGCGCGTGTAGGCCACCGCCCGCTCCCCGGACGCCCGGTACTGCAGGCCCCACGCCTCCGCGAAGCACTGGGCGCGGGACTGCGGCTTGAGATAGTCCCAGCCGAACGCTCGCGCGAGGCGCAGCGACTCGGCCACGAAGGCGTCGACCGAGTTCTCCGCCACGAAGTTGTGCATCCAGAACGAGAGGGGAACGCGGTCCACGACCTCGCCCCGGAGCGCGGCCATCACGCGGTCGCGGTTGGTCATGGTCGCGCGATCGTCCGGCGGGTCCAGTGGGTGCCGTCGCCGAACGTCGGCTGCCAGCACGAGTGCTTGCCGGCGCCGCCCACGACGATGACGCTGAGGTCCTGGGGCCGGCGCACGATCGGGATCATCGTGTCGGGCGCGTCGGCCACGGACCACCGCTCGATCTGCTGCCGCTGGTACTCCAGCCCGAGCCGCTTGAGCGGAAACCGCGCGTGCTCGAACAGGAACTCCTTGACCTGCTGCTTGGTGTAGCCCTCCTTGGCGATGGTGGCGGCGTGCTCGGGCCCGAGCGACAGCAGCGGCCCGCCCCGACCGAGCAGGTTGTTGCTACCCGCCTGGCCCATGGCGCCGGCCACGGTGCGGAGCACGCCGAGGGCGGTGTTGCTGAAGTGATCCTGGATGTTGTGCGGCCCCTCGGCGCCGAACGCGGTGACGGTGCTCGTGTCGCGGGGCAGCCCGGCCTCCACGTGCAGCGGCTCCCACGGGCTCTCGGCCTCGTTCTCGGCGACGCAGTAGGCGATCTTGGCCGGGCTGCCCTGGGTGGCGCGGTCGCCGGCGCCGGGCAGGCCGCCCCCGATGTTCATGAGCACCAGCCGCACGGCCCGGCCGATGGTGACGTTGGCGCGACAGCCCTGGCCGAAGGCGTTGTAGCCGGCCTGCAGCCCGATCGCGCGGGCGATCGGGCCGTTGACGACGATGAGCGGCGCCACCGGATGCGTGGTCGCCTGGATGGAGTCGAGATTGAACAGCGGATCGGCCAGCGCCTCGATGGCGGCGAGGACGACCGGGAAGTACTCCGGGCGGCAGCCGGCCATCACGGCGTTGGCCGCGATCTTCTCGATCGTGGCCTCGCCCTGCCGCGGCGGCAGCACGCCCACGACCTCGCGAGGATCGCGCGCGGTCTGCTTCAGGAGCTCGCGGACGCGCGTCTCCGTCGGTGGGACGATCGGCAGCCCGTCCGTCCAGCCGCGCTCCTGATAGTGCGCGTCGATCTCGTCCCAGGCGCCGGGGAAGGTGAAGATGGTGGCGGCGGGGCCGGGACCGCTCATGAGCGCATCACCGCCTTCAAGACCGACTCCAGCGCCAGGTCGGCCTTGCGGACGACCTCGTCCTCATGGATGCCGCCGAGCGGATGAGGGACGAGCGCCAGCGGCAGGTCCGCGATGCCGCGGTTGGCCGCCTCCAGACGCGCGAGCGCCTCGAACTCGAAGGTGCCCATGACGGCCGTGGGAACGCCGCGCTGCTCCAGCATGATTGCGCCGTGGATACTCCACGACGTGCAGGACCCTCAATCGGCGCTGCCGACCAGCGCGAAGTCGCACTTCGACAACGCCTCGAGGACCTCCGGCTTCGGCGGTCCGGCCACGGGCTTCTCGCGCTTGACGACCTCGGTCACGCCGTAGCGCTCCTGGAGGATCTTCGTCACCGCGAGCATCAGCGTGCCCGCGTTGGCCTTGCCGTTGTCGAGGATGCCCACGCGCTTGCCCGCCAGGCTCGTCAGGCGCGGCGCCAGCTGGGCGGCGATCGCGCGGGGCTCGGCGGTCGGATCGTAGAGACGGATTGGATCGCGCATCGTGTCTTCCTCCTAGTCGGTCGCCGGGCCGAACAGCTCCGGCCCCCAGGCGCGAAACGACGCGGCGTCGGCGCGCAGGAACCGGAAGCCGGCCAGGCCGGCGAAGTGCTCGTCGACGTCGGTGTCGCCGATGTGATAGTACGCCGTCGCCCCGAATGTCGCCTTCAGGTCGGCCAGGCGGTGCTTGAGCACCGTGAAGTCGGGGTTCAGCGCCAGCCGCTCCCAGAGCTGACGCTGGTGAGCGACCGGACGGTCCGAGCAGGTCCCCACGAGATAGCCGAGGCGCCGCGCGGTGTGCACGGCGCCGATGGTGATGATGCCGGGTGGCTCGCCGATCTCCAGCGTGCCGTCGATGTCGAAGCTCACGAGGGTCACCCGGTTCACCCCTGGCCCAGGAAGCCGGCGAGCGCGCGCACGAGGGCCTCCGGCTGCTCGTAGGGCAGCATGTGGGCGGCGGCCTCGACCATCTCCACACGCGCGCCGGGGATCAGCGCCTTCCAGCGCTCGGCGTAGGCCGGCACGATGAGCCGGTCGGCGGCGCCCCACACGAGCAGCGTCTCGGCGGTGAGGCGATAGAGGCGCTTGGACAGGCGGCGGTTGGGGATCGGGAACAGGATCTTGCCCGCCATCGTGAGCCGCCGCTGGGTGCCGAGGTAGAACTCCTTGAGCGCGTCCATCTCGGACAGGTCGGCGCCGCCGGTGAGGAGCTGCTGTCCCGCCTGCGGATCGAGGAACAGCGCCTCCGCGATCTGGTACGGCAGCATCGCGAAGATGTCGGGGATCGGGTGCTCGTCCATCCAGAGGCCGGCCGGGCACACGAGCGCGAGCTTGCCGACCTCGCGGGGCGCCAGGCACGCCATCTCGGCGGCGATCATTCCCCCCATCGAGTGACCGGCGAGATGCGGCTGGCGCAGGCCGAGCGCGTCCACGAGGTCCCAGCCGTGCAGCGCGAAGTCGAGCATGTCCTCGAGCAGCTCCTCGCCCGTGGACTCGCCGTACCCCGGCCACTCGGGCGCAAACACGTGATAGCGCTGGGCGAGCTGATCGAGGAACGGGTTGTCGCGGAACAGCCCGCCGGCACCGTGCAGGAACACGAGTGGCGCGCCGCTGCCGCCCTCCAGCACGCGGCAGCGCGTGCCCTTCCTGGTGTCGACGAGCTGCCATTTCCTCGCGCCCACTCCCCGCCGCTCTTCTCGGCGCCGGGCCGGCGCTCCTCGGGATGCAGGCGGTCGTCCATCGGATGCATCCACCACCGCTCGTCGTGCTTCCACTCCGGCCACAGGTCGCGCAGGTGCGGCATGACCTGCTCGGCGAACAGCTTGGAGGAGTGCCGCGTCTTCCAGTCCGGCATGTTGCCGTTGTGGAACAGGCAGAACAGGTGGCCGATGCGCAGCCCCTTGATGCATTCCTCGAGCTGCTGGCGCACCGTCTCGGGGCTGCCGGCGATGATGAACCGCTCGTCGATCAGCTGCTTCCAGGTGAGGTTCTCGAGGATCTTCTGGCGGGCCAGCGTGAGCTGGGCCAGCGCCCCGTGCTTGATCGTCGCCATCGTGCGGTAGCCCGGCGGATCGGCGAAGGGCGGGAAGACGTGCAGGCAGCGGTTGAAGAAGTAGAGGACGTGCTCGGCGTAGAGCCGCTCGGCCTCGGCGTCGGTGTCGGCCACGCAGATGATCTGGGCGAAGGAGGCGCGGTAGGGCGACTCGTCCTTGCCGCGCTTGGCCACCCGCTCCCAGTAGCCGTCCAGCAGCGACTTGCCGCGCAGGTAGCCGAAGAACGACAGGTAGGAGTAGTTGTAGTCGTGGTCGAGGCAGAAGTCCCACGTCTCGATCGAGCCGCCGCCCGGGATGTAGATGGGCGGGTGCGGCTGCTGGATGGGCTTGGGCCAGCAGTTGACCCAGCGGAGCTGGTTGTACTTGCCGTCGAACGCGAACGGCTCGGTGCTGGCCCACGCCTTCATGATCATGTCGTGCGCCTCGCG
>JBGPZN010000635.1:0-2058 GCA_041493815.1 Methylomirabilia bacterium | reverse complement strand
TCGGAGCGGAACAGCGCGCCGTCGTCGGCCTCGACCACGGCGTAGACGCGCCGGCCGTCGGCCGGCGAGGCGGCGACGCCGATCCGCCCCAGCACTCCGCGCGGCAGCCCGGGATTTCGCGAGATGTCGGTCCAGGTGTCGCCGCCGTCGGTCGACTTCCACAGCGACGAGTCGGGCCCGCCGCTCGTCATCCCCCACGGCGTCCGCTGCGCCTGCCACACGGCCGCGTAGAGGATGCGTGGGTTCTGCGGGTCCATGGACAGGTCGACGGCGCCGGCGCCGTCGCTCTTGAACAGGACCTGCTCCCAGCTCGCGCCGCCATCGCGCGAGCGGAAGACGCCGCGCTGGCGGTTCGGACCCCAGGCATGGCCGAGCGCGGCGACGTAGACGAGATCGGGATCGCTCGGATGCACGCGCACGCGCCCGATGTGGCGCGTGTCGCGCAGCCCGCGGTTCACCCAGGTGCGGCCGCCGTCGGTCGATCGATAGACGCCGTCACCGTGCGACACGTTGCCGCGGATGCACGCCTCGCCGGTGCCGGCGTAGATGACGTTGGGATCCGACGGCGCGACAGCCAGCGCGCCGACGGCGGCCGTCTCGAAGAAGCCGTCGGAGACGTTGTTCCAGTAAGTGCCGCCGTCGGTCGTCTTCCACACGCCACCGGCGCAGGCGCCGAAGTAGAACGTCATGGCCTCGGTCGGATGACCGGCGACGGCGACCACCCGGCCGCCGCGATGCGGACCCACCAGGCGCCACTGCAGCGAATTGAACAAGCGCGGATCGAGTGCCACGAGTCTCCCCCCTGGGATCAGGCGATCTGGTAACGCTTGAGCGCGGACTGGTCGAACGCCAGGCCGAAGCCGGGCTTGGCCGGCACCGCGAGGTGGCCGTTCTGCAGCGCCGGTGTCTCCTCGAAGAGCCGCAGCGTCCACGGCATGTACTCGACGGTCAGGCCGTTGGGAATGGCCGCGATCAGGTGCACGTGGAATTCCGGGATCAGGTGGCTGACCACCGGCAGGTTGAAGGCCTCGGCCATGCCGGCGATCTTCATCCACTGCGTGATGCCGCCCGCCCGCAGCAGGTCGATCATCACGATGTCGATCGAGCGATGCTCCAGCAGGTGGCGGAAGGGGACGATGCCGTAGTGGTACTCGCCGGCGGCGATCGGCGTGCCGAGCGCGTCGGCGATGCGGGCCAGGCCGGGGTAGTCGTCGTGCGTGGTCGGATCCTCCAGCCAGAAGAGCTGGTAGGGCTCGATGCGCCGGCCGACCTCGATGGCTTGGTTCACGCTCCACAGCTGGTTGATGTCGCACATGAGGTCGACGTCGGGTCCGATCGCCTCGCGCATGACCCGCACGCGCTCGATCGACGCGCCCAGCGTGGGCTCGCTGCCGCACTGCATCTTCATCTGGCGGAAGCCCATGTCGCGCAGGCGCGGGCCGGCCTTGGCCAGGTAGTCGAGCGAGTGCGGGCGCATGAGCGCGCCGCTGGCGTACGTCGGCACCCGATCGCGCAGCCCGCCGAGCAGCGCGCTGACGGAGCGGCCGACCGCCTTGCCCTTCAGGTCCCAGCACGCGATGTCGACGGCGGACAGCGCCAGCGTGAAGATCCCGCCCGGGCCCGAGCCGCCGGCGGCGCGCCGGCACTTGGCCGTGATCGCTTCCACTTGCGTGGGGTCGTCGCCGACGATGAGACCGGCCAGGCCGTCCACGGCGGCCTTGAGCGCGGGCGTGAGCGCGCCGCCGAAGAACGTGAGGCCGAGCCCCACCAGGCCCTGGTCGGTGCCCAGCTCGAGCGTGACGAACTCCCGCGTGTCGGTGGGGGCGGGGAGGCCGACGACCAGCGGGTTGTCGGCCGGCGTTCGGAGCACGCGCGTGGTGACGTGAGTGATCTTCATTCGTCTCTCCTTTGGGGCTACCGGCCGTCTACACTACCGCAGACCGGCGTGTTGGTGACGATCAACCAGGAGGGGATACTCACAACATCCTCGACGCGCTCGGCCGCGACTGGTTCGAGATCAAGGAAGGGGAGGCGTCGATCTTCAAAGCCCGACGGGAC
>JBGPZN010000227.1:0-5867 GCA_041493815.1 Methylomirabilia bacterium | reverse complement strand
GCCCGTCACGCCGAGCAGGCCGTACCGCTGCGCGTCGCACGGCGCCATGAGCGTGTCGTGCGCGCAGCCGGAGGTGTCCTCGATCAGCGTGAGGATCGGCCGCCGCCGGTTCGTCACGAAGGAATCGCCGACCACCGCCGCCAGCTTCATGAACCACGCGCGGCTGGCCTCCATCGCCATCCACTCCGTCGGGTCCTGCGCGTTGAACGCCCAGGCGTCGACGACCTGGGTGCCGTGGGTATTGACGACGCGGATGTGCTGGCCGGCGCGCGCACGCGCGGCCTTGCCACGGCGGGCGGGGATCGTGACGAGGCTCATGCGCCGTGCAGGCCGTGGCCGCCGCGATAGTCCGACGGGGCCGGCGATGTCCAGCCGGCGAGCAGCTCGGGGGCCGGCTGCCAGATCTCGATGCCGAGCGGCCGGCAGATGTCGAGCCCGTCGCTCGCCCCCGCTCCCCACACCGGCACCGACATATCGCCGTGCGGGCACACCGAGAGCGCGGCCAGCACGTCGATCTCGGCGAAGAACTCGATGAAGTCGCCGGCCTTGGCCGGGCTCGGCTTGGTGAAGTAGCGGCCCTCGGCGGTGAGGCCGGTGACCTGGAACACGTTGAGGACGTCGTGCACGTCCAGCTCGGTCAAGTGATACGGCCGCACCGCGCGCACGAGGTTGCTGTGGCAACAGACGTCCAACTCCTCGCCGTTGAGCAGCTTGTGCACGTAGGGGTCGCAGCGGGTGCCGAGCAGATCATGACAGCCGGCGCCGTCGGCGTCGCGGCCGTACTGCACGGTGTCGGCCGTGATCGTCAGCAGCGGGCGCAGGTACGGCAGGCACGACCACAGCCGATCGAACGTCGACACGTGCGCCTGGTGGAGCTGGCGCGACCGCGACGCCCAGAAGCGCTCGCGCGGATTGGCGAGGCTCCAGACGTTGAGGTCGGCCACCTGGGGTCCCTCGACCGCCACGATCCGGAAGATCTGGCCGGCCCGCACCGGCCACGCCCGGCCCGAGCGTCGCGGGATGACGAAGCGCTCGACGAGCGTCCGCTTGCCACCGTCCGGCGCCAGGCGCGCATAGAACGCGCGGTTCACTTCCAGCGCCGAGCCGGGCTTCGCCTGATAGATCACGTGCGGCTGCGCCATGGCCCACTCCCGCGTTGTCCAGTTCGTGAGCACTTCGACGACCGTTGACAATGAACGAGCGGCCATAGTCTCATACCGGCCACCGTGACCGAGGGCCCGATCATAGCGCCGAGCATGGAGGATCAATCATGAGACTGTCGCGAATCGCCGCGGTCGCCATCGTGCTGTTCGGACTGGGCGTCGCCGGCGGCGACGTCGCCGCGCAGTCCTGTCCCAAGGGCAAGCTCCGCTTCTACACGTCGTGGCCCATGCAGGGCGCGATGCTGCCGGAGGGCACCGGCATGAAGAACGGCGTCGATCTCGCGGTGTCCGAGGTCAACGGCGCCGTGGCCGGCTATTGCCTCGAGGTCGTCAACCTGGACGACGCCTCGCCGCAGACGGGCAAGTGGGATGGCGCCGTCGAGGCCGAGAACGCGAACAAGGCCATCGGCGATCCGCTTGCCATCGTGTACATTGGCACCTACAACTCCGGCGCGGCCAAGGTCTCGATCCCGATCACCAACCGCGCCCACATGGCCCAGGTCACGCCGGCCAACACCTACCCCGGGCTCACGAAGAAGCGCGGGGCGGCGCCCGGCGAGCCCGAGATCTACCGCCCGGGCGGCTTCGTGAACTACTTCCGGCCGATCCCGGCCGACGACATCCAGGGCGCGGTGGCCGCCAAGTGGGCCAAGCGGCTGGGCTTCAAGAAGGTCTACATCCTCAACGACCAGGAGCTGTACGGCAAGGGCATCGCCGACGTGTTCGAGGCCACCGCCAAGAAGATCGGGTTGGCGGTCATCGCCAACGAGGGCATCGACTGGAAGCAGCCCGACCAGAAGCCGGTGCTCACGAAGATCCGGGCCTCCGGCGCCGATCTGGTCTACCTCGGCGGCGTCATCGAGACGGGCGCCCAGGTCGTCATCCGGCAGATGAAGGAGGCCGGCCTCACGGCGCCGCGCACGCGCTTCATGGGGCCCGACGGTCTCCTCGAGGAGGAGCTGCTGAAGGGCGCGACGTGCGAGGCCGCCCTGGCGACCGAGATGCGCATCACGTTCGCCGGCCTGCCCTTCGAGAAGATGCGCGGCGTCGGCGCCAAGACGTACGAGACCTACAAGGCGAAGTACGGCAAGGAGCCGACCTCCTACGCGCTCTACGCCGCCGAGGGCACCCGCGTCATCATCGACGCCATCAAGCGGGCGGCCCCGGCCATCGAGAAGGCCAAGGACGTGATGGACAAGCGCGAGGCCCTGCGCAAGGCCATCGCCGCCACCAAGAACTACGAGGGCATCAACGGCAAGTGGAGCTTCGACGAAAACGGTGACGTCGACTACGACACCATGTCCGGCTTCAAGGTCACGAAGGCCGACACCCCGATCGGCTGCAAGTTCCAGTTCGAGACGATCCTCGAGTAGGCAAGACGGCGAGGCACGCCGGGGGACACAGCGCGATGTCGAGGAGCGCCACGGCTCCGCCGGGGCGCGACGAACGCTGGGGGGTATGGGGGGCCATCTCGGGGCCCCCCATCTTCAAATGACCTGGTGGGAAGTCCTCATCCAGCAGACGATCAACGGCCTCACCCGCGGCGCCGTCTTCGCCCTCATCGCGCTCGGCTACACGATGGTCTACGGCATCATCGAGCTCATCAACTTCGCCCACGGCGACGTCTTCATGCTGGGCCTGTTCGTCTCGCTCGCGTGGTTCGCGCTGCTCGGCGTCACCGGGGCGCTGAGCGGCTGGCAGCTCGTCACCGTGCTCCCGCTCGTGTTCCTCCTCACCATGCTCACGACGGCGGTGCTCAACGTGGTCATCGACCGGGTCGCCTATCGGCCGTTGCGCCGCGCGCCGCGGCTGGCGCCGCTGATCACGGCCATCGGCGTCTCCTTCATGCTCGAGAACGTGGCGCTGCTCTGGATGGGGCCGGCGCCCATCGCCTACCCCGACGTCTTCCCGTCCGTCGAGATCCTGCGCGAGTGGTTCGGCATCGACTCCGCCATCTTCATCACGACCAAGGACGTCCTCGTCGTGGCCGTGACCATCCCCCTGATGGTGGCCCTGCACTACTTCGTCACGCGGACGCGCTGGGGCAAGGCCATGCGCGCGACGGCGCAGGATCGGGAGACGGCGCAGGCGATGGGCATCGACGTCGAGCGCATCATCCTGATCACGTTCTTCGTCGGCGGTGCGCTGGCGGGCGCGGCCGGGCTGATCCAGGGCATGTACTACAACATCGGCATGTGGTGGATGGGCTACCAGGCGGGGCTGCGCGCCTTCACCGCCGCCGTGCTCGGCGGCATCGGCAGCATGGGGGGCGCCGCCCTCGGCGGGCTCGTCATCGGCTTCCTGTCGGCGTGGAGCGACCAGTACATCTCGGCCCGCTGGACCAACGCGATCGTCTTCTCGATCCTCATCCTCGTGCTCGTGTTCCGCCCCCACGGTCTGCTGGGTGAGCGGACTCCCGACAAGGCGTGAGCGCGTGACCGGCCGCGAGAAGGCCGTCCTCGCCGCCGTCCTGCTCGTCTACCCCTTCGCCGATCGCGCCCTCGGGCTGCAGACCGTGCACGCCGTGTCCGACGGGATGATCTACGTCCTGCTCGCCCTCGGCCTCAACATCGTCGTCGGCTACGCCGGGCTCCTCGACCTCGGCTACGCGGCGTTCTTCGCCATCGGCGCCTATGCGATGGGGCTCCTGAACTCGCCCGTCCTCGGTTCCCCGCTGTACGGCCATCCGTGGAGCTTCTGGCTGTGCATCTGGCTGGCGGCGGCGGTGTCGGCCTTGCTCGGCATTGCCATCGGCGCGCCGACGCTCCGCGTGCGCGGCGACTACCTGGCCATCATCACGCTCGGGTTCGGCGAGATCATCCCGGTGGCGATCCGCAACCTCGGTGACGTCACGATCGACATCGGCGGGTGGCGGCCGATCGAGCGGCTCAACCTCACCGGCGGCGAGAACGGTGTGAACCCGGTGGGCCGCCCGTACCTGCCCGGCGTGCCCTTCGAGACGGACCCGGTGCCCTGGTATTTCCTGATCCTCGTCATCGGCGCCGCCTCGCTGTGGGCGATGAGCCGCCTGGGCGACTCCCGCCTCGGCCGCGCCTGGATGGCGATCCGTGAGGACGAGACGGCCGCCGACTGCACCGGCGTCAACCCGGTCGCGACGAAGCTGCTGGCCTTCGCGCTCGGCGCCTCGTTCGCCGGGTTCGCGGGCTCCGTCTACGCCGCCAAGCTGCAGGCCATCACGCCGGGCGCGTTCGAGTTCCAGGTCTCGATCATGCTGCTCTGCATGGTCGTCCTCGGCGGCGCCGGCAGCCTGCGGGGCGTGGTCCTGGGCGCCATGCTCATCACGATCTTCGACCGGGTCCTGCTGTCGCAGATGACGTTCTTCGTCCGCTGGGTGGGACGCACCCTCGGCGTGCCCGTGCTGGTGTCGAGCGACCTGACCCTGTGGCGCTGGTTCTTCTTCGGTCTCGGCCTCGTCCTCGTCATGCTGCTGCGGCCCCAGGGCCTGGCCGGACGGAGCCTGCGCCCGGTCGCCGCCGAGGACGACGAGATCGACGAGGCCGTCGTTACCGAGCCGGCGCCCGCGCCGCGCGGCGACGCCATTCCGGGCTGGCTGCGCGAGCGGGTGGCGCCCGGGCCCGCCGTGACGCCGGCGACGCCGATCCTGGATGTCGGCGGCCTCACCAAGCGCTTCGGCGGCGTCGTGGCCCTCAACGCCATCGACCTCGTCGTCCCGCGCGGCGCCATCATCGGGCTGATCGGTCCCAACGGCGCCGGCAAGACCACCTTCTTCAACGCGGTGACCGGCCTCGTCCGCGCCGACGCCGGCCGCATCACCTTCGAGGGCGGCAGCGTGGTCGGGCTCCGGCCCAACGCGATCGTCGCGCGCGGCATCGCGCGCACCTTCCAGTCGATCCGCCTCTTTCCCCAGATGACCGTGCTCGACAACGTGCTGGTCGGCGAGCACTGCCGGCTGGCCGCGACGGTGGCGGGGGCGGTGCTCCGGCCGCCGTCCGTGCGGACGGAAGAGAAGCGGGCGCGCGAGCGCGCTCACGCCCTCCTGGCGTTCGTGGGGCTCGACGACAAGGCGAACGACCTCGCCCGCAACCTGCCGTACGGCGACCAGCGGCGACTCGAGATCGCCCGCGCGCTGGCGACCGAGCCCCGCCTGCTGCTGCTCGACGAGCCGACGGCGGGGATGAACCCGCGCGAGACCGAGACCCTGACCGACCTCATCGACCTCCTCCGCCGCGAGCTCGCGCTGTCCGTCCTGCTGATCGAGCACGACATGGAGGTGGTGATGAGGATCTCCGACCGCATCACGGTGCTCGACTACGGCACCCGCATCGCCGAGGGCACGCCGCAGGAGATCCAGCGCCACCCCCGCGTGATCGAGGCCTACCTGGGCACCGGCTACGAGCAGGAGCTGGCGGCCCGGCACGCGCCGAGGTAGCCGGCGTGCTCGAGCTCACCGACGTCCACACCTACTACGGCAACATCCGGGCGCTGCGCGGGCTGTCGCTGTCCGTCCACGCCGGCGAGATCGTCACGCTCATCGGCGCCAACGGCGCCGGCAAGACCACGACCCTCCGGACCATCCTCGGCACCGTCCGGCCGCGGCGGGGCCAGGTCAGCTTCAATGGCCACCGCCTCGACACCCTGGCCACCGATCGCATCGTCCGCCTCGGCATCGCGCAGTCGCCGGAGGGCCGCCGCATCTTCCCGCGCATGAGCGTGCTCGAGAAT
>JBGPZN010000222.1:0-5980 GCA_041493815.1 Methylomirabilia bacterium | reverse complement strand
ATGCACCAGACGATCATCGGGCTCGAGGCCAAGAAGCAGCTCGCCAAGGCCGACGACGAGGCCGACATCGTCATCGGCTGCGCCGGCGGCGGCTCCAATTTTGCGGGGCTGTCATTCCCGTTCGCCACCGACAAGCTCACCGGCAAGAACAAGAAGGTGCGCATCATCGCGGTCGAGCCGTCCGCCTGTCCCAGCCTTACCAAGGGCTCGTACGTCTACGACTTCGGCGACACCGTGGGGATGACGCCGCTCGTCAAGATGCACACGCTCGGTCACACGTTCATCCCGGCGCCGTTCCACGCGGGCGGGCTGCGCTATCACGGCATGGCGCCGCTCGTGTGCAAGCTCTACGACGAGGGCGTGATCGAGGCCATGGCCGTGCCCCAGCTGGCCACCTTCCAGGCCGCCATGCAGTTCGCGCGCTCGGAGGGCATCATCCCGGCGCCGGAGTCGGCCCACGCCATCCGGGTGGCCATCGACGAGGCGCTGCGCTGCAAGAAGGAAGGCAAGCGGCAGACGATCCTCTTCAACCTCTCGGGCCACGGTCACTTCGACCTCGGCGCCTACGAGGCGTACCTGGCCGGCAAGCTGGTGGACTACGAGTATCCGGCCGAGAAGGTCCAGGAAGCGCTCCGCAGCGTTCCCAAGGTCTAGGAGACGACCGGCATGAGGCTCTCCCGTCGCGGATTCTTGGGCGCGGTGGTCGGGGCGGCCACCGTCGCCGGCGCGCCCGCGGTCCTGCGCGCCCAGGGCAAGGGCAAGGTCCGCCTCGCCTACCTGCAGCTCGGCTGGGCGGCGACCGAGATCATCCACAAGGAAGACCTGCTGGGCAAGCGGGGCTGGCAGGCCGAGTACTCGATCGTCCCCGGCTCGCCGGTGCCGCTGCTGAACCAGCTCACCGCCAAGAACGTCGACGCCATCGACATGTCGTTCGCGCTGGCCGCCAAGGCCTTCGAGGACGGCGCGCCGCTCAAGGTCACCGGCGTGGCCACCGCCGTGCTCGGGGCCATCATCGCGCGGCCCGGCGCCGGCGTGAGCAAGGTGGACGACCTCAAGGGCCGCAAGGTCGCGGCCATCGTAGGAACGTCGACCTTCTTCGACATCCGGGCGTTGACGCTCAAGGGGTATGGATTCGACATCCAGAAGGACGCGCAGATCGTCACGGCGACGGCGCCGGCCGACATGGTGACGTTACTGGCGAAGGGCGACGTCGACGCGATCATCGCGTGGCAGCCGATCACCGATCAGGTCGTGCTGCGCGGCCAGGGCGTGTACCTGGCCAAGCAGATCGACCTGTGGCGCAAGGCGACCGGGCGGTCGAGCGGCTTTCCGGTCCACGTCTGCTATCTCGTGCACACCGAGTTCCTCGGCAAGAACGCGTCGATCGCCAAGGACATCAACGACGCGCAGAAGGATGCCGTCGAGATCTGGTACAACCGGCCCGATCGCGCGATGGAGATCGTGGCCGAAGTCACCAAGCTGCCGCCCGACGTCATCAAGGTCGCCCACAAGGAGACCGTGAAGATGCTGTCCGGCCTGCCCGACGAGCAGGTCGACACGCTCATCGCGCAGCTCAAGATCAACAAGGAGTTCGGCTTCCTGAAGTCCGACGTCTGGGACAACCCCGACCGGATCCGAAAAGAGTTCTTTCACCGCGGTTGAGCACGCCGGGCCGTCCATGAGGTGGCGTGACTGGACGGCCCGGCTTCACCTGCCGACACTCGCCGTCGCGGCCGTGCTGGTGACCGCCTGGTGGCTGCTGTCGCTCCGCTACGGCGCCTACGTCTTGCCCTCGCCGATCTCCGTTCTGGTGGGGCTGCGCGAGGTCGTGGCGACTGGCGAGATCTGGCGGCACACGGGGGCGTCGCTGGCGCGCATCGCGGTCGGCTTTGGCGGCGCCGTGCTCGTGGCGCTGCTGCTCGGCCTGCTGGCCTTCCTCTCGCCGCTCGCGCGCGGCGTCGTCCACGACGCCGTCACCGTGCTCAATTCCACCTCGGTCTTCGTGTGGATCGTCATCTCGATCATCTGGTTCGGGCTCAGCAACTGGGCGCCCATCTTCACGACCTTCATGATCACGCTCCCTGTCGTCGCCTCGAACCTCGTGGAGGGCGTCGCGAGCGTCGACCGCCGGCTGCTGGAGATGGGCGACGTCTACCGGCTGTCGGGGCGCCGCAAGTTCACGGCGATCGTCGTGCCGTCGACCCTGCCCTACCTGATCGCCGGCATGAAGGTCGGGTTCGGGCTGGCGCTCAAGGTCTCGGTCGTCGCGGAGATCTTCGGCGTGACCTCAGGCATCGGCTACGTCATGAACTACAGCCGCGAGATCCTCGCCACCCAGATGGTCTTCGCCTGGGCGCTGGTCATGATCCTCGTCATGACGCTGGCCGACACGCTGGTCTTCGACGCGGTCTCGCGTCGGCTCATGCGCTGGCGATGAAGCTGGAGGTCAGCGGCGTCGGCAAGGACTATCTCATTCCCGTCATCGAGTCGGTCTCGTTCACGGCGGAGGCGGGGGAGTTCGTGTGTCTGCTCGGACCGAATGGCTGCGGGAAGACGACGTTGCTGCGGATCATCGGGGGCATCGAGCCGGCGAGTCGGGGGCGCGTGACGATCGCGGATCGGCCGGTTGTCTTCGAGGAGCGGCACGATCGCAAGGTGGGGGTCGTGTTTCAGGAGGATCGGTTGCTGCCGTGGCTCTCGTTGCGGGACAACGTCGGGCTCGTGCTCACGCCGCTCGGGCTGGGAGCCGCGGAGCGCGCCGGGATCGCCGAGCGGTACTTGCGCCTGGCGGGGCTCGGCGGCTTCGAGGACTACTATCCCGTGCGCGTGAGCGGCGGCATGCGGCAGCGGGCGGCGATCGCCCGAGCGCTGGCCATCGAGCCGGATCTCTTGCTGATGGACGAGCCGTTCGGCGCGCTCGATGCGCAGAACCGGCGGATCATGCAGCACGAGGTGCGGCGGATCTGGCGGGAGACCGGCCGCACGATCGTCTTCGTCACGCACTCGATCGAGGAGGCGGTGGCGATCGGCACCACGCTGGTCATGCTCTCGGCCCGTCCGGCGCGGGTGCGCGAGACGATCAGGAACGACGGGCACGTGGAGCGCGCCAAGCTGATCGACGACCTCAATACGATGATCATGGAGGAGGTCGAGCGCCAGCAGGGCGCGGGCCCGCTCGGCGGATGAGCCCGGTCGCCGTGCGACGGGTCCGCCTGGCGGCGGCGTTCGTCCTGCTGACCTACCTGGTCCTGCACTTCAGCAACCACGCGCTCGGCCTCGTCTCGCTGGCGGCGATGGAGGCGGGGCGGTGGTGGTTCCTTGCGCTGTGGCGGAACGTGCCGGGCACGCTGGCGCTGTACGGCGCCATCATCGTGCACGGCGTGCTCGCGTTGTGGCTGCTCTACCAGCGCCGCACGCTACGCATGCCGGCGTGGGAGGCCGCGCAGTACAGTCTCGGCCTGCTGCTGCCGGCGTTCCTCGCGTTCCACGTCACCGGTACCCGCATCGCGTGGTGGCAGGCGGGGACCGACGATCGCTACGCCCGGGTCCTGCTCGCCTACTGGGTGCTGGCGCCCGAGCGCGGCGCCTGGCAGGCGGTGGCGCTCGCGACCGCGTGGACGCACGCGTGCATCGGCGTGCACTACTGGCTGCGCTTCCGGCCGTGGTACCCGCGCGTCGCCGCCTGGCTGCTGGCGGTGGCGCTGCTGCTGCCGGCCGCCGCGCTGGCCGGCTTCGTGGCCGGCGGGCGTGAGGTCATGGCGCTGGCCAATACGCCGGGCTGGACCGATACGCTCATGCGCGAGACACGGCCGCCTGAGCCGGCCGCGGCGGCGGCGCTGGTCAGCATCCGCACCGGGTTCCTCGACACCTACCTGGCGGCGCTGGTCGGCGTGATCCTCGCGCGCGGTGCTCGCGCGGTGTGGCAGCGACGCCGCTCGGTGCGCATCACCTACCCCGGCCCGCGTGTGGTCAGCGTCCCCCTCGGCTTCACCGTGCTCGACGCCAGCCGCGTGGCCGGCATCCCGCACGCCTCGGTGTGCGGCGGGCGCGGCCGGTGCTCGACGTGCCGGGTGCACGTCACCCGCGGGCTCGAGGGCCTGCCGCCGGCCAGCGACGCCGAGCAGCGCGTGCTCGCCCGCGTGGGCGCCCCACCCGACGTGCGGCTGGCCTGTCAGACGCGCCCCACGCGCGATCTCGCCGTCGTGCCGCTGCTGGCGCCCTCCATCGGCGCCGACGACGCGCTCACGGCCGACGTGCGCCAGGGCCACGAGAGCGAGATCGCGGTGCTCTTCGCCGACCTGCGCGGCTTCACGCGCATGGCCGAGAACAAGCTGCCCTACGACGTGGTCTTCGTCCTCAACCGCTACTTCGAGGCGGTCGGCACGGCCATCACCGGCGCCGGCGGCGTGACCAACCAGTTCACGGGGGACGGCGTCATGGCGCTGTTCGGGATCGACGACGGCGCGGCGGCGGGCTGTCGCCAGGCGCTCGAGGCCGCGCGAGCGATGGTCGAGGGCGTGACCGCGCTCGGCGCCGAGCTGGCCAGCGACCTGCCGGCGGGGCTGCGCATCGGCATCGGCGTGCACGCCGGCCCCGCGGTCGTCGGCCAGATGGGCTGGGGCCAGAGCTTCTACCTCACCGCCGTCGGCGACACCGTCCACGTGGCCGCCCGGCTGGAGCAGGCGACCAAGGACTACGGCGCCGAGCTGGTGGTCTCCGAGGAGGTCGCGCGCTACGCCGGCGTCGACCTGTCGGCGTTTCCCCGCCACGACCTCGCCGTGCGCAACCGCGCGGGCCGCGTCAGCATCCGCGTCGTCACCCGCGTGGCCGCGCTGCCGCTACCAGCTCGCGCCCATGGCTGAGTCGCGCGCCCCGCCTCTGCTACTATCCCCCTCATGCCGGACCGAGCGACCGAGACCCTGGAGCGCGCGCGCGACCTCGCGCCGCTCATCGCCGCCACCGCCGACGAGATCGAGCGCCAGCGCCGCCTCCCCGACACGCTGGTGGCGGCGCTGCACGAGGGCGGGTTCTTCCGCATGCTGCTGCCGCGCGCGCTCGGCGGCGCCGAGCTGGACCCGCCCACGTTCGTGCAGGTGACGGAGGCGATCGCCCGTGCCGACGCCAGCGCGGCCTGGGTCATCTGCCAGACGAACGGGTGTTCGATGACGGCCGCGTACCTGCGCCCCGACGTCGCCCGCGACATCTTCGGCGGCGAGCCGGGCGGCGTGCTGGCGTGGGGGCCGCCCACCACGTCGAAGGCCGTCGTGGCGGACGGTGGCTACCGGCTCAGCGGCACGTTCAACTTCGGCAGCGGCAGCCGCCACGCCACCTGGCTGGGCGGCCAGGCCCCCATCGTCGAGGCCGACGGTACGCCGCGCCCGCGCCCCGGCGGCAGCCCCGAGCGCCGCACGCTGCTCTTCCCGGCCGCCCGCGCCACCATGCATGACGTCTGGCACGTGATCGGCCTGCGCGGGACCGGCAGCGATTCCTTCACCGTCACCGACCTGTTCGTCCCCCACGAGCACTCGTTCGCGCGCGACGATCCGGCCGAGCGCCGCTACCAGGCGCCGCTCTACTGCTTCCCGCAGGGCAGCCTCTACGCCTCGGGCTTCGCCGGCGTCGCCATGGGCATCGCGCGGAGCCTGCTCGACGACTTCGTGGCGCTGGCGAGCGACAAGACGCCGCGCGGCTACAGCCACACGCTGCGCGAGAGCGCGGTGACGCAGTCACGTGTGGCCCAGGCCCACGCGCAGCTCGACGCCGCGCGCGTCTACCTGCTGTCGTCGCTTCAGGAGATCTGGCGCGAGGTGGGCCGCCGCGGCGTGCTGGGGCTCGACCAGCGCGTCACCATAAGGCTGGCCGCGTCGCACGCGATTCAGCAGGCGCGCGAGGTCGCCGACTTCGCCTACCACGCCGCCGGCGGCACCGCCGTCTTCACGTCCAACGCGTTCGAGCGCCGGTTCCGCGACATCCACACGGT
>JBGPZN010000602.1:0-2238 GCA_041493815.1 Methylomirabilia bacterium | reverse complement strand
GGATCGGGGCGGGCGGCAGCTGTCTGCGGCAGGCGAGATAAGCCTGGACCGTGTCGCCGTGGTCGAAGGACAGCGTCTCCAGGGGCGGGAGCTGGTCGATCGGGATCCAGGCCACGGCGGCCGACTCGGCGTCGGGCTCGCCGGCCTTTGCCAGAGGCTCGATGACGAAGTCGAACGCAACGTTCTGCCGGTTCTCATGCGGCCGATTCGGATTCGAGTTGATGCGCAGCAGCCCGACCACGAGTCCGGTCCAGCCGGTCTCCTCGCGAAGCTCGCGTAGCACGCCCTCGGCGAGCGTCTCGGCGCGATCGAGGAAGCCGCCCGGCAGCCCCCACTTGCCACCCTCCGAGAGATGCTCGGCGCGCCGCACGAGCAGCAGCGCACCCTCGCGCTCTACCACCGCGTGCACAACCGCGTGCCGCAACGCCGCCCGGCCGCCGTCCTCGAAAACGCAGGTGATCACGGTCGCCCTCACTTGAGCAGGGTGGCGAGCTGACTGATGACGTTGCGGCGCGCCTGCTGGGTCGCGGCCGCGTTGCCGCCGACGGTGGCGCCCTTGCTGGCGCAGCTCGTGAGCTCGCGGCCGTTGAGCAGCGGCCCCAGGATGCTGGCCGAGTAGGGGCGGCAGGCCGAGCCGTTGTCCACCCGGGAGAGCCAGGTCACCACGCGGCCGACGTTGTCGAAGCTGTGGTGGGCGCCGGGATAGATCGTGAGCTCGACGTCCTGGCCCGCCGCCCGCTGCTCGGCGACCAGCTCGCGGCATGCGAGCATCGGCGTCCAGTCGTCGAGCTCACCGCTGTGGATGCGCACGGGGGCCGAGAGCGCCAGCAGCTCGGGATAGCGCGCGGTGCAGCCCGGGTAGAACGGCAGGAAGAGGCGGAAGGCCAGCCCGCCGTCGGCCGCGTAGGTCTGCCGGGCCCACTGGGTCGCCGCGCCGAGCGTCAGCGAGGCGCCGTGCGAAAAGCCCATGAGCGCGACCCGCCCGGGGTTGATCCGCGGATGGGTGGCCAGCGTACGCAGGGCGCCGTAGGCGTCTGGGATCCGCTGCACGGGGACGAGTGCCCGGGCCTGCGTGCACACCTCGACGAGTCCACGGCCGGTGAAGCTGTCGATCACGAAGGTGGCATAGCCGGCGCCGGTGAGGGGCGCCACCCAGCCGCGCTCGGCGTTGCCAACGCCGCCACAGCCGTGCGCGAGCACGACCGCGGGGAAGGGCCCAGCACCGGTGGGGAAGCGGAGGTTGCCCGAGAGCGCGACCGGAGCTCCGGTGAGCATGCGGGTCGGCGTCCGGTTGAGCGTGCCGGCGCTGGCGAACGGGACCGTGCCGGAATCCGAGGCGGCCAGCGAGGGGCGCACGTCGTCGAGGGTGGGCGCGCAGCCGCTCAGCACCATCAGCACAAGGAGTGACAGGACGGACATCCAGGCGGGGCTCACCTGAACGCGGGGATCACCTCGTGGGTGAGGATGCGCAGCGTGCGCTGCATGCGGTCGAGTGGCAGCAGGCCGCCGGGGTTCAACTCGGCCACGAGGCCGGTCAGTCCCAGCTCCTCGCGCAGCGCGCCGAGGCGCTCGACGAGCGCCGCCGCGGTGCCGACGGCGACGCGCGTCTCGAGGATGGTCTCGTAGGAGAGCTGCGTGAGCTGCTCGAACTTGGCCTGGCGCCGGGCGGCGGGGCCGGTGTCGGCGCGCCCCATCCCCGAGCGGGTCAGCTCGGCGTGGCGCTGGAAGAAGTACGTGAAGTTCTCGTACGGCTCCTCGACGGCTTCCTTCTGGGTGGGCGCGGCGTAGATCGGTATGCGGAGGCAGACGTCGCCGTCGCCCGGGTGACCAGCCTCGCGCCACGCGGCGCGATAGTCCGCGATCCGCAGCCGCAGCTCCGGGATGTCGAGATCACGGAGGCCGACGAATAGCGGCAGCCCTAGGCGCCCGACGACGGGAAACGTCTCCTTGGAGTTGGAGGCCATCCGGAGCGGCGGGTGAGGACGCTGGTGGGGGCGCGGACCCACCAGCACGTTGTCGAAGTGGTAGTACCGGCCGTGATAGCTGAACCGCTCGCCCTTCCAGGCCGTCAATTATCTGCAGACATTCCTCGAACCGGGCCTGGCTCTCGCCATACGGTATGCCGAGGATGTCGTACGCCCGCGGCGAGCCGCTCCGTCCGATGCCGAAGTCGAAGCGTCCTTCGCTGAGCTGATCGACGGTCGCGGCTTCCTCGGCGATGCGCAGGGGATGGCCCAG
>JBGPZN010000049.1:0-12046 GCA_041493815.1 Methylomirabilia bacterium | reverse complement strand
GCCGTGTCTCGCGGCCGCGCGCAAGGCTCGCCAGTCGCCGTAACACGCGCCGGGCTCGGCAAGCTCGGGCCCCCCAACCCCCACAGGGGGCTGGGGCGTGGGCTCTTCGATTTGTTGGCGGCTCGCTCGCCGAGCCCAGCGCTCGAACGGCGACGACGGCTTGCCATGAAGCGCGGCCGCGAGACACGGCCCGCCGCCCGCCGGCCCCCGGCGTCACCCCGCCGCGCGAGTGTCGCTAGCCGTGCCGGTGTTGATGCACGACGTGATCGCTGGCTTCATCGTCCTGAACGTCGTCATCGGCCTGGTGACGTACGTGACGTTGCTGGAGCGCAAGTTCGCGGCGCGCATGCAGTCGCGCATCGGGCCCTACTACGTGGGCTGGCCGCACGGGTGGCTGCAGCCGATCGCCGACGCGCTCAAGCTCATGATGAAGGAGGACATCGTCCCGACCGCCGCCGACCGCTGGGTCTACAACCTGGCGCCGATCGCGTTCCTCGTCCCCTGCGTGCTGATCTTCGCCACCATCCCGTTCGCGCCGGGTCTGGGCGTGGCCGACCTCAACATCGGCGTGCTGTTCTTCCTGGCGGTGTCGTCGCTGGAGATCGTCGGCCTGTTCATGGGCGGCTGGGGCTCCAACAACAAGTACGCGCTGCTCTCCGCGATGCGGGCGGTGAACCAGATCATCTCCTACGACCTGCCGTTCATCTTCGCGGCGCTGGTGCCGGCGCTGCTGGCCGGCTCGCTGCAGATGTCGGCCATCGTCGACGCCCAGCGTGGGCTCTTCGGCTGGTACGTCTGCTACCCGGTGCTGGGCCAGCTCGCGTTCGTCGCGTTCCTCGTCGCCACGTTGGCCGCGGAGAACCGGGTGCCGTTCGACATCCTCGAGGCGGAGTCGGAGCTGGTGGCCGGCTTCCGCGTCGAGTACAGCGGCATGAAGTTCTCGCTGATCATGTTCGCCGAGTACGCGCACATGATCGGCACCTCGTTCCTGGGTGCGCTGCTGTTCCTGGGCGGCTGGCTGGGGCCTGGCGCCGACCAGTGGCCGCTGGTCGGCTCGCTGTGGTTCTTGCTCAAGGCGATGTTCGTATTCCTCGTGGTCACCTGGGTGCGGTGGTCGTTCGTGCGGATCCGCGTGGACCAGATCCTGGCCATCTCCTGGAAGCTGCTGCTGCCGGCCACGGTCCTCCTGCTGATGGCCACCGCGCTCTGGGTGGTCCTGCAAGGTCCGCGTGCCGTCTAACGGCTCGTTCTGGGGCGAGACCGCCCAGCTCGTGCGCGCCGTCGGCCGCGCGCTGGGCGTGACGTTCCGCAACTTCCTCCGCCCGCCGGTCACGGTGCAATACCCGACCGTCAAGCGCGTCTATCCCGACCGCTTCCGCGGCATCCTGGCCCTCGTCTACGAGAAGGACACGGGCGAGGAGGCCTGCATCGGCTGCCGGCTCTGCGAGTTCATCTGCCCGCCCCAGGTGATCAAGGTCGAGATGCTGAAGGCCCCGAAGCGGAACTACGCCAAGACCTTCACGCTCGAGCTGTACGCGTGCGAGTTCTGCGAGCTGTGCGTGCAGGTGTGCCCGACCGACGCCATCATCATGCTCAAGACGTTCGATCTCGCGACGACCGACCGGCGCGAGATGCTGCTGGACAAGGACCGGTTGCACGCGCTGGGGTTGCAGCACGAGCCGTCGTGGGCGACCGGCAATCGCCTGCGCGACATGCAGGCGCCGCCCAAGCCGGCCAAGGCCGAGGCCCGGACCGAGGCCCGATCGGGCGGGGGGGCGGAAGCCAAGGAGCCCGCCGAGTGACCGCCGAGATGCTGGCGTTCGCGGGGGTGGCCGTGGTGCTGCTCGCCTCGAGCCTCGGCGTCGTCCTCACGCCGAACCTCTTCCACGCGATCCTCTACCTGGCGGTGGCCCTGGTCGCGACCGGCGTCGTGTTCCTGCTCCTCGACGCGCCGTTCCTGTTCGGCGTCCAGCTCCTGCTCTACGCCGGCGGCGTGGTGACCATCGTGGTGTTCGCGATCATGCTCACCGAGCGGCTGGTGGGGACGTCGATCCGGCAGACGAGCCGGTACCTGGTCAACGGCGCGCTGGTGAGCCTCGCGGTGTTCGTCGGCGTGGCGGGCTTCCTGGTGCAGGCGCCGCCGTCGGCGCCGCGGCCGGCGTGGCCGGGCGACCTCACCGTCGCGGTGGGCCAGGCGCTGGTGGGCGCCTTCGCCGTCCCGCTCGAGCTGCTCGGCGTGCTGCTGGTGATCGCGCTGCTGGGCGCGCTGTACTTCGCCCGGAGCGAGGGCTGATGCCGCTCGGCGCCTATCTCACCCTGGCCGCGCTGGTGTTCGCGATCGGCCTGTTCGGTGTGCTCACCCGGCGCAACGCCGTCGGCATCCTGCTCGGCATCGAGCTCATGCTCAACGCGGTGAACATCAACCTGGTCGCCTTCGCCCGCTTCCACGCCGACCTGGCCGGGATCCTCTTCACGCTGTTCACGATCTCGATCACGGTCGCCGAGGTGGCGGTCGGCCTGGCCATCGTGATCGTGATCTTCCGGGTGCGGCGGACGGTCGAGGCCGACCACCTGGACCTGCTGCGCGGATGACGGCCAGGGTCGGCGCGGACGATCTGGCCCTGCTCGTCCTGGGGCTGCCGTTCGCGAGCTTCCTGCTGCTGGCCCTCGTGCGGCCGCTGCGGCGCTCGGCGCCGGCCGCCGCCGTCGTGAGCATCGTGGCCATGGCCCTGGCGTTCGTCGCCGCCTTCCTCACGCTGCAGGGGTCCGTCCGCCGGGGTGCCGCGGTGAGCCCGTCCACCACCTGGTCGTGGATCCCCGCCGACGGCGGACCGATGGCGACCGTGGGCGTGATGGTCGACGAGCTCAGCATGTGGATGCTGCTGCTGGTGACGCTCGTCTCGCTCCTGGTCCAGGTCTACTCGTGGGCGTACCTGGCCGACGAGCCGCGGTCGTCGCTGGGCCGCTACTACGCGTACCACTCGCTCTTCGCGTTCTCGATGCTGGGGCTGGTGCTGTCGCCGACATTCCTGCAGATGTTCATCTTCTGGGAGCTGGTCGGCCTGTGCTCCTATCTCTTGATCGGCTTCTGGTACGACCGGCCGGCGGCCGCCCGGGCTGCCGTCAAGGCGTTCTGGATCACCAAGCTCGGCGACCTCGGCTTCGTGGCCGGCATCGTCATGCTGTGGTCGGTGACCGGGACCTTCGACTTCTGGACGCTGTTCACGATGGGCTCGATGGGCACGCTGCCCGTCGAGGCGCTGCCGCCCATCATGTTCCTGATCTACCTCGGCGCCGTCGGCAAGTCGGCCCAGTTCCCGCTGCACGTGTGGCTGCCCGACGCCATGGAGGGCCCCACGCCGGTCTCGGCGCTGATCCACGCCGCCACCATGGTGACGGCCGGCGTGTTCCTGGTGACGCGCGCGTTCCCGCTCTTCCGCCTCACCCCCGACGTGCTGACGCTGATGGCCTGGGTGGGCGCCTGCACCGCGCTGCTGGCGGCGAGCATGGCGTGCGTGGAGGCCGACATCAAGCGCGTGCTGGCCTACTCCACGATCTCGCAGCTGGGCTACATGATGACGGCGGCCGGCGCCGGCTCGCCCGAGGCGGGCTTCCTGCACCTGCTGGCCCACGGGGTGTTCAAGGCCCTGCTGTTCCTGGGCGCCGGCATCGTGATCCACGTCTTCCACACCAACGACGTCTTCCGCATGGGCGGGCTCCGCCGCCAGGCGGGTGTGTGGCTGCCCTTCCTGATCGCCACGCTGGCGCTGGCCGGCGTGTGGCCGCTGCCCGGCTTCTTCACCAAGGAAGCGATCCTGGCCGACGTGCTCGAAGTGCGCCGGTGGGGCCCGTTCGTCCTGCTGGCGGTCACCGCGTTCCTGACCGCCTTCTACATGTTCCGCGTGGTGTTCCTGGCCTTCTTCGCGCGCCCGCACGGCCGCCGGCACGGCGAGCCGCACGTGCCGTTGGCGATGAGCGCGGTGTGCTGGCTCCTCGGCGCCCTCACGCTGGCGCTGGGTCTGCAGCAGGCGTTCCTGAGCGGTCACCACGAGGCCGGGGGGCCGCGCTGGCTGCCGTGGTTGTCGCTCACCCTGGCCGGCGCCGGCATCGCGCTGGCGTGGGCGATGTACCATCGCGGCGCCATCGCCCCGGCCCGGGTCGCCGCCCTGCTGGGCCCGATCGACTGGATGGCCCGCCGGCGCTACGGCCTCGACGCGCTCTTCGCCGGGCTCTATCGCGGCCTCCTGCTGGCGTTGGCCCGGCTCATCGGCTGGATCGACCGCTACCTGGTGGACGGCGTGCTCAACGTACTGAGCGCGTGGACACTGCGGGCCGGTGACCGGCTGCGCGGCCTGCAGACCGGCCAGCCCCAGGACTACGTCTACGGCGTCGCCTTCGGCGCCCTCCTGCTGTTCGTCCTCGCCCACTGGCGGCTCCGGTAGTGGGCGTGATCCCGTTCCCCGTGCTCTCGATCATTACGTGGGCGCCGTTCGTGGGCGCCGTGCTCATCATGTTCCTCGCGCGGCACCGCCCGCTGGCGGTGCGGCTCATCGCGCTGGTGACGACGGCGATCTCGGTCGTCCTGTCGGTGTTCATCTTCGTCGTCTACAACCGGGAGGCGGCGGGCTTCCAGTTCCACGAGAAGTACCCGCTGGTCCCGCCCCTCGGCATCGCCTACGAGGTGGCGGTGGACGGCATGAGCCTCCTGATGGTGCTGCTCACCTCGATCATCATCTTCGCCGGCGTCTTCGCCTCGTGGACGGTGACCACGCGCAGCCAGGAGTTCTACGCGCTGCTGCTCGCGCTCGTCACCGGCGTGTACGGCGTGTTCGTCTCGCTCGACCTCTTCGTGTTCTTTCTCTTCTACGAGCTGGCCGTGCTGCCGATGTACCTGCTGATCGGCATCTGGGGCTCGTCGGGGCAGGTCCGGCCGCGGGGGATCTTCGGCTGGGCGTTCCGGGAGACCGGGGTCGGATCGAAAGAGTACGCGGCGATGAAGCTCACGCTCTACCTGCTGTTCGGCTCCGCGTTCATCCTGGTCGGCATCTTCGCGCTCTACGTGAGCGCCGGCACCGGGTCCTTCTCGTTCCTGGAGCTGGAGGCGAGCTCGTTCCCTCCGCGCCTGCAGTTCTGGGTGTTTCTGGCCTTCTACGTGGGCTTCGGGATCCTGGCCGGCATCTGGCCCCTGCACACCTGGTCCCCCGACGGCCACGCCTCGGCGCCGACCGCGGTGTCGATGCTCCACGCCGGCGTGCTGATGAAGCTCGGCGCCTACGGCGTCGTCCGGCTCGGGATGGGGCTGCTGCCCGACGCCGCCGTCGAGCTGGCCTGGCTGGTGGGCGGCGTGGCGTGCATCAACGTCGTCTACGGCGCGCTGTCGGCGATGGCCCAGACCGATCTCAAGTACGTCATCGCCTACTCCTCGGTCTCGCACATGGGCCTGGTCATGCTGGGCGCCGCCACGCTGACCGAGGCGGGGCTCAACGGCGCCGTCTTCCAGATGTTCGCCCACGGCGTGATGACCGGCCTCTTCTTCGCGCTGGTCGGCCTCGTCTATGAAAAATCGCACTCGCGCGAGATCTTCAAGATGGGCGGCTTCGGCCGGTCTATGCCAGGCATCGCGACCGCGTTCACCGTCGGCGGTCTTTCATCACTGGGACTGCCGGCGACGGCCGGCTTCGTCGCCGAGATCCTGACGTTCATGGGCGCCTGGCAGTCGACGCATCCCTGGTGGCTGGTCCCCGCCATCGCCGGCACCTTCCTGACCGCGGTCTACGTGCTCCGGGTGACCAAGCAGATCTTCTGGGGGCCGCCGTCGCCTCACTTCGATCACCTCGTCGACGCGCGGGGCCCCGAGTGGGTCGCGCTGGTGCTCCTCACCGCGGTCATCGTGCTCTTCGGCATGGTGCCCGCGCTGGCGATCGGTCCGGTGGACACCGCGACGGTGCCGCTGCTGATCCGGCTCATGAAGCCGTGAGCGCGCTGGCGCCCTTCGCGCTCGAGGTGGGGCTGGGCCTGTTGCTCCTCATCGTCTTCGGGGCGGGGCTGGTCGCCCGTGGCGAGGACCGTCGCGGCATCGCGTGGCTGGCCACCGGTGGCGTGCTGGTCCTCGCCGTGGTGGCAATGTTCGTGGCGCCGGCCGGCCCGGCGCTGGGCGGCATGTTCGTGCAGGACGGGCTGGCCATCTTCGCCAAGCGCCTGTTCCTGGCCGCCACGTTCATCGGCCTGCTGGCCGGGTTGTCGGGGCCGGACCGCGTCTTCGCGCGCCGCGCCGCCGAGTATCACCTGCTCGTGCTCGCCTCGCTGCTCGGCATGCTGGTGCTGGCCTCGGCGCGCGACCTCATCTTGTTATTCCTGGCCTTCGAGCTGATGTCGATCCCGCTCTACGTGCTGGCCGGCTTCCTCAAGCGCGACCCGGGCGCGGTCGAGGCCTCGCTCAAGTTCTTCCTGGTCGGCTCGGTGTCCTCGGCGGTGATGGCCTACGGTCTGTCGTTCGTGTACGGGGCCACGCGCACGACCGACCTCGCGAAGATCGCGGCGGTGAGCGAGGGCAACCCGTTGCTGACACTGGGGCTGGTCATGGCGCTGGTCGGCTTCGCCTTCAAGATCGCGGCCTTCCCGTTCCACATGTGGGTGCCCGACACCTACGAGGCGGCGTCGACCCCGTTCGTCGCCTGGCTGAGCGTGGCGCCGAAGGCGGCCGGCTTCGTGGCGCTCTTCCGCGTCTACTTCGAGGGCGGGGGCGAGCGGGCGGCGGCCTGGGCGCCGGTGGCGGCGCTGCTCGCCACCGTGACGATGCTCGCCGGCAACCTCATGGCGCTACCGCAGCAGAACACCAAGCGGCTGCTCGCCTACTCGGGCATCGCGCAGATCGGCTACATGCTGGTCGGGGTGGCGGCCGCCTCGGCCTCGGGGACGGCCATGGTGCTCTTCTACCTGGTTGCCTACGTTTTTGGCAACATGGGCGCCTTCCTCGTAGTCGAGGCGCTGGCCCGTGCCGAGGGCTCGGAGGCGACCGCCGCGTTCCGCGGCCTGGCCCAGCGCTCGCCGCTGCTGGCCCTGGCGATGCTTCTGTTCCTGCTCTCGCTCGGCGGCATTCCGTTCGTCGCCGGCTTCTGGGCCAAGCTCTACGTCTTCTGGGCCGCCGCCGAGCGCGGCCTCTACTGGCTCGTGCTATTGGGTGCCATCCTGACCGTCGTCGCCCTCTTCTACTACCTGCTCATCGCCAAGCGGATGTACATCGAGGAGCCCGAGCGGCCCGGCCGGGTGCCGGTCGCGCCCACCCTGGCGTGGTCGGTGGCCCTCTGCGCGCTAGGCGTGGTGCTCCTCGGGCTATACCCCAAGGCCGTGGTCATGGCCGCACTGAGGGTGGCCGCGCCACTGTTCTAACACTCGAAGGGTGTCGCCCCCCTTTGACGGGTCGTTGCCTCTCAAGAACTTGACGCGGTGCATGATGAGATGTACTTTTCTGTACCAACTGGTTGGTACAGAAATGAGCGAGACCAAAACCCTGCCGACTTCGGCGAGACCCCGCGACGGGAAGTCCACGCGCGAGGCGGTGCTCGAGGCGGCGACGCGGCTCATGCACGTGCGCGGCTACCAGCACACCTCGCTCGACGACGTGCTGCGCGAGAGCGGCGTCGGCAAGGGCAACTTCTACTACCACTTCCGCAGCAAGGAAGACCTCGGCTACGCGATCCTCGACCAGCTCGTCGCCCTTTTCCTCGAGCGTACGCTCGAGCCGTGCTTCTCGGGTACCGAGGTGCCGCGTCTGACCCAGATCCACTGCTTCCTGGACCGCGTGCTGGAGGCCCAGCGCCAGCGCAAGTGCGTCGGGGGCTGTGCGATGGGCAATCTCGCCTCCGAGCTCAGCGACGTGCACGAGGGATTTCGCGAACGGCTGGCATCGGTGTTTACCACGTGGAGGGAGCGTCTCACCGTTGCCCTGCGCGAGGCCCAGCAGCGCGGGGAGGTCGTGCAGGCGTGTCAACCGGAGTCGATCGGGCACCTCCTGGTCGCCGGCCTCGAGGGCGCCATTCTACTGTCCAAGGTGTCGAAGGATATCGGCGTGATGGAGCAATGCGTGACCGAGCTGAAGCGATATCTGACGCTGTACGAGGTGCGGTCGTGAGCGTGGCCCCGGTGCCGCGCGTCGACGCCGACGCCGAGCTCGTCGAGGCGCTGCGCCGCGAGGAACCGGATGCCGCCGACCGGCTCGTCGAGCGGTACGGCGACCGCGTCTACCGGCTGGCGATGCGCATCACCGGCCTGAAAGAGGACGCCGAGGAAGCGGCCCAGGACGCGCTGTGGACGGCGGCCCGCAAGGTCCACATGTTCAAGGGCGAGTCGGCGTTCGGCTCGTGGATCTACCGGATCACCGCCAACGCGGCCTACCAGAAGCTGCGCACGCGCCGCCAGAAGGCGCCCGAGATCGCGCTGGAGGACGTGCTGCCCTCGCTCGACGGCGACGGCCGCCACTTCGAGCCGATGGACGACTGGTCGAATCGCGTCGACGAGCAGGCGCTGCAGGGCGAGCTGCGCCGCGTGCTGCAGCAGGCGATCGACGGTCTGCCGGCCGACTATCGCACCGCGCTCGTGCTGCACGACGTCGAGGGGCTGTCGAACCCCGACATCGCCGAGGCGCTCAACATCAGCCTGCCCGCGGTGAAGTCGCGCGTGCACCGCTCGCGCCTGTTCGTCCGCAAGCAGCTCGCCGACTACCTGAAGACCGCGTGAGTTGACGGCGGGCGCGTGCCTGTGGTCTTATAAACGGCCGTCACTCAATCGCTCGCAGGGAGTCCGCGGACATGGAAGCCGTCATCGCAACGGGGGGCAAGCAGTACCGGGTGGCCGAGGGCCAGACCATCTCGGTCGAGAAGCTGCCCGGGGACAAGGGCGCCGAGGTGGCGTTCACCTCCGTGCTGCTGGTGTCCCGGGACGGCGAGATCATCGTGACGCCGGACCGGCTCAAGAGCGCCCGGGTGTCGGGGCGGGTGGTCACCCAGGGGCGCGGCCGCAAGGTGTCGGTCGTGAAGTTCAAGCGGCGCAAGAACTACCGGCGCAACCGCGGTCACCGGCAGGCGGTGACCACGGTCCGCATCACCAAGATCGAGGTGTAGGGGACGTCATGGCGCACAAGAAAGGCGTCGGCAGCTCGCGCAACGGCCGCGACTCGAATCCGCAGATGCTCGGCGTCAAGCGCTTCGGGGGACAGTTCGTCACCGGCGGCTCCATCCTGGTCCGCCAGCGCGGCACGCGGTTCCGGCCCGGCAACAACGTCGGCCTCGGCTCCGACGATACGCTGTTCGCCAAGGTCGACGGCGTCGTGAAGTTCGGGCGGCGCGGCGGCTCCCGCTACATCAGCGTCCTCACCCAGCCGGTCTGATCGGAACGCCGGCCGCGCCGGGCGCATCCGGCCGCGTCGAGTCTCCACACACCATGTTCGTCGACGAGATCGACATCTTCGTCAAGGGCGGTGACGGCGGCGCCGGCTGCATCAGCTTCCGTCGGGAGAAGTTCGTCCCCCGCGGCGGTCCCGACGGCGGCGACGGCGGCGCCGGTGGTTCGGTGTACCTCGAGGCCGATCCCGCGCTCACCACGCTCCTGGACTTCCGCTACCAGCGCCACTACCACGCCGAACGCGGCCAGCACGGCGAGGGCAGCAACCGCCACGGGGCCGGCGGCGACGATCTGGTCGTGCGGGTGCCTCTCGGCACCGTGGTCACCGAGCGCGACGGCGGTGAGAAGGTCGGGGACCTCACCGTGCCGGGCCAGCGGGTGCTGGCGGCCGCCGGCGTCCGCGGCGGCCGCGGCAACGCGCGGTTCTCGTCCTCCACCAACCGGGCGCCGCGCCGCGCCGACCAGGGCCGTTTCGGGCCGGAGCGCTGGCTGCACCTCGAGCTGAAGCTGCTGGCCGACGTCGGGGTGATCGGCTTTCCCAACGCGGGCAAGTCGACCCTGGTGTCGCGCGTGTCGGCGGCCAAGCCGAAGATCGGCGACTATCCGTTCACCACGCTGCAGCCGACGCTCGGCATCGCCCGCGTGGACGGCGAGCGCACGTTCGTGATCGCCGACTTGCCCGGCCTCATCCCGGGCGCCAGCGAGGGCCGCGGCCTCGGCCACCAGTTCCTGCGCCACACCGAGCGCACGCGCCTGCTGCTCCACGTGCTCGACCTCGACCCGGCCACCGGCCGCGAGCCCCTCGAGGACCTGGCGGTGATCGACGCCGAGCTGGCGGCGTACTCGCCGGAGCTCGCCGCGCGGCCGCAGCTCGTCGTCGCCAACAAGACCGACGTGGCCGACGGCGATCCCGCCGCGGCCGCCGCGCTCGAGCGCGTCCGGCGCCACTGCGGGGCGACCGGCCGCCCCTTCCACGCGATCTCCGCGGCCACCGGCCGCGGCCTCGGCGAGCTGCTGCACGACGTGGCGGACCGCCTCGCCGACCTCCCATGGGCGCGCGCCGCCAGCTAGGTCGCATCCGGCGGCTCGTCGTCAAGGTCGGCAGCGGCCTGATCACCACGCCGGCGGCGGGGCCCGATCGTCGCCGCATCAGGGCGCTGGCTGCCGACATCGCCGCCGTCCGCGGCGAGCCGGCCCGCGAGATCGTCCTCGTCAGCTCCGGCGCCATCGCCACCGGCATGGCGCGCCTGGCGCTGCCGCGGCGCCCGCGCTCGATGCCGGAGACCCAGGCGGCGGCGGCGGTCGGGCAGTCGGCGCTCATGCGGCACTACGAGTCGGCGTTCAAGCGCCACGGCATGCCCGTCGGCCAGGTGCTGCTGACCGCCCAGGACATCGGCGACCGCGCGCGCTATCTCAACGCACGCAACACGCTGCTGGCGCTGCTGCGCTTCGCCGTGCTGCCGATCGTCAACGAGAACGACACGGTCGCGGTCGAGGAGATCAAGGTCGGTGACAACGACAACCTGAGCGCGCTGGTCGCCTCGCTCATCGAGGCCGATCTCCTGGTGCTGCTCACCGACGTCGACGGCCTGTATACCGCCAACCCCGCCACCGATCACGGCGCCCGCAAGCTCGAGACGGTGGAGGCGGTCACCGAGGACATCGCCCGGCTCGTATGGGAGGGTACCGGCGCCAGCTCGGTCGGTGGTATGGCGACCAAGCTGCAGGCCGCGCAGAAGGCCGCCTGGGCCGGTGTGCCGATGATCATCGCCAACGGCCGGACCGAGCACGTGCTGGCGCGCCTGCTCGCCGGCGAGCCGCTCGGCACCTACTTCGCGCCCCGGACCGATCGCCTGGGGGCCCGTAAGCGGTGGATTGCGTTCGCGGTTCCACCCCAGGGACGGCTCACGGTTGACGCGGGCGCGGTCCAGGCATTAACTCTTGGGGGCAAGAGCCTGCTGCCCTCGGGCGTCGTGCAGGTCGACGGCGACTTCGCAGCCGGCGAGGTGGTGGCGGTCGTCAACGAGGGGGATGGTAAGGAGTTCGCGCGGGGCTTGGTGAACTTCGACGCGTCGGAGCTGCGGCGGATTCGCGGAGCCAAGACCCGCGAGATCGAGCCCCGCCTCGGCTACAAGAGCTTCGACGAGGTCATCCATCGCGACAACCTCGTCATCTTGTAACGCAACGGTTGTCGGGCGCCGCGCTGTTCGAAGCGCGCGAATGACCTCGGCAGGCGGGCCCCCGGTGGGGGGGTGTCGGGGGGGAGCGGCGCTCGCTCCCCCCGGATACAGACAATTTCGGTGGTTGCGCGCCACGCGGTTCGCAGCGCGCGAGAGAACCTGACGGGCGCGATCCCGGTGGGGGGGTATCAGGGGGGAGCGGCGCTCGCTCCCCCCGGATACAGACAATTTCGGTGGTAGCGTGCCACGCGGTTCGAAGCGCGCGAGAGAACCCGACGGGCGCGATCCCGGTGGGGGGGTGTCGGGGGGGAGCGGCGCTCGCTCCCCCCTGATACAAACAATATGGACGTGAGAACCAATATGGACGTGAGAACGCTGATCGAGACGAAGGCCCGCGCCGCGCGGGAGGCCGCGCGGACGCTCGCGCTCTGCGCCACGCGCACCAAGAACGAGGCGCTCGTGCAGAT
>JBGPZN010000416.1:0-3532 GCA_041493815.1 Methylomirabilia bacterium | reverse complement strand
GTCGACGCCCGTGTCCGCCCTGGAGGCCGACGCGCTGGAGCGCGCGCTGCGCGCGCTCGGGGAATACGCCCACGTCGCCGTGCGGGCGGAGCGCGGCCACCTGAATATCTTTGTCGACGACGGCGCGCCCGTCGCGCGGGTGACGCTCTTCAGCGCCAACCAGTACGGCCTCAGCTTCCACAGCCACACCGGCCGCTGGGAGACGATGCCCTTCGTCGGTGATCTCGTCCCTCTGGCTCACGATCTCGTCACGGCCCTCGGCCCCTACCTCGAACGCCCCGATTTTCCCGGCGGGATTCGCGGGTCGGGGCACTAGGATGCGCGGAGCTCAGACCGAATGTCATAGCCGTACCGAAGGCCCCAACGGTCATGAGGAACTGGTCGATATAGAACTCCGGGAGGTCTGGCATGGGGGGGCCTTTCTGGGGAGCCCGCACTATGCCCCGGAGTCACCACCGTTCGCAAGACCTCTCCTATCGGCGGGTTTTTGGGCTGGAGAACGACTTTTTGTTGCAGGAGGCAGTTTATGGGCAAAGCCCCCCAGAGGGGGATGTGGAGCCGAGCGAGCCGCGCCCGGAGCGAGTTACGGCGACAGGCGGGCTCACCCACGCCCGCCCGCTCGGCGCGCCGACGCGCCGCCGGGTCTAGTCTTCTTCGGCCCAGGCCTGCGTGAGCCGGCGGGCGAGCGTGCGGTGGCCCTTGAAGTAGTAGGCGAGCATGGCGGCGGCGGCGAGGATGTTGCCGACGAAGATGGTCCAGCCGGCCAGCTCGTCGAGGATCCAGCTCGCCATGATGATGACGGCGCCGAAGAAGAAGATCTCGAAGGCCGTGAAGAGGATCACCAGCGCGAAGACGAGCAGCGGCTGGCGCTCGGCGCCCTCGATGAGCAGCGCGCCGATGATGCCGAAGCCGATGAAGGCCACGCCGTGCAGCACCGTGTAGGCGATCATGCCCGCGTTCGGATCGGCCGCCCGGAGCAGGGCGGTGCCGAGCAGCCGCGGCGTCCGTAGCGCCTCGCCCTGGATGGCGTCGATCGCGAAGAACCACAGCGCGACGACGGCGGCGCCCAGCAGCCCGGCCACGACGCCCTCGCGCAGCACCCGCCCCCAGGAGCCGATGAGCGAGCGGGGCAGGGCACGGTGGGTGCGGAAGAAGTACCAGAGCATGGCGACCGAGGCCAGGAGGTTGCCGACGAGCACCGACCACCACACCAGCGCCGCCTGCATGGCACGGCCGAGCACGCTCAGCACGCCGAAGAAGAAGACCTCGAAGGCGGCGAACAGGATCACGAAGGCGATGAACAGCGCCGGCTCGCGCTCGCTCATGGCCATCATGGTGGCGGCCACGACGCCGAACGCGACGAAGGCCAGGCCGTGCAGCACCGTGTAGCCGAGGATCGGGCCCAGCGCGGGGTCCAGGCCGGCCGGCGTGTTGACGCCGAAGAAGACGAACGAGCCGAGCAGCGTGGGCGTGAGGAACGGGCGGCCGCGCAGGAGGTCGAAGACGAAGAACCAGATCGCGACGACGGCGGCACCGATCAGGCCGGCCACGATGCCCTCGCGGAGTACCGAGCGTTCGGCCGGGTTCATGCGCTGAGCCCCGGGCGCCATAGTACCTCAGTCGCGCGCGAGGCGGACGCCGTAGTCCGAGTAGCGGAGGCGTGGTGGCAGCGACGAACGGTGGGCGACCGCGCTCCACGGATCGGCGTGACGCCAGGCGCCGCCGCGACTGACCCGTCGCGTGCCCGTGGCCGGCCCCCGCGGGTCGCGGGCCGGCGACACCGCGTAGTAGCCCTCGTCGTACCAGTCGGCGCACCACTCGTGGCACACGCCCGACAGGTCGTGCAGGCCCAGCGGGTTGGGCGGCGTCGTGCGCACGCGCGGCGGCGTCGTGAAGGCGCCGGTCGGCGGCCGGGCGTCGCCCCAGGGATAGCGCGCACCGTCGCGGCCGCCGCGCGCGGCCTTCTCCCACTCGGCCTCGGTCGGCAGCCGCGCGCCGGCCCACGCCGCGAACGCCGCCGCCTCGTCCCACGAGACGCCGACCACCGGTTGATCGGGCGCCTCGAAGCCCGGCGCCCGCCAGAACGCCGGCGGGCGCGCGCCGGTGGCGTCGAGCCAGGCCGCCCACTCGGCGTTGGTCACCGGCGTCGTCGCGATGGCGAACGCCCCGACCCACACGGGGTGGGCGGGTCGCTCGCCCGGATGGCCCTCGGCCCAGCCCATCGTGAACGCTCCGGCCGCGACCTCGACGAAGTCCACGAGGATATAATGACGCGCTCCATCGACATTGGGGAGGTCGCCGATGAAGGTCGCGGAACGCATGAGCCGGCTGGGCACCGAATCGGCCTTCGAGGTCCTGGCGCGGGCCCGGGCGCTCGAGCGGCAGGGGCGCGAGATCGTCCATCTCGAGATCGGCGAGCCCGACTTCGACACGCCGGCCCACATCAAGGAGGCGGCCAAGCGCGCGCTCGACGCCAACGCCACCCACTACGGGCCGTCGGCCGGCCTGCCCGAGCTGCGCGAGGCGATCGCCAAGCACACCGCCGAGACGCGCGGCGTGCCCGTCTCGCCCGAGCAGGTCGTCGTCACGCCCGGTGCCAAGCCGATCATGTTCTTCACGATCATGGCGCTGGTCGACCGCGGCGACGAGGTGATCTATCCCAACCCCGGCTTCCCCATCTACGAGTCGGTCATCAACTTCGTGGGTGGGGTGCCGGTGCCGATCCCGCTGCGCGAGGAGAGCGATTTCGGATTCGACCTGGAGCTGTTCGAGCAGCGGGTGTCGTCGAAGACCAAGCTCATCATCGTCAACTCGCCGGAGAACCCGACCGGCGGCGTGCTCGACCGCGGCCAGATCGAACGGATCGCCCGCATCGCCACCGAGCGCAATATCCCGGTGATGACCGACGAGATCTACCGCCAGTTCCTCTACGAGGGCGAGTTCGTGTCGTTCTACGCCCAGCCCGGCATGCACGCGCGCTCGATCCTGCTCGACGGCTTCTCGAAGTCGTACGCGATGACCGGCTGGCGGCTCGGCTACGGCGTGATGCCGGTCGACCTCGCCGAGCACGTGACGCGGCTGATGGTGAACTCCAACTCGTGCACCGCCTCGTTCGTGCAGCTCGCCGGCGTCGCCGCGCTGCAGGGTGACCACACGCCGGTCACGCGCATGGTGGCCGAGTTCAAGCGGCGGCGCGACCTGCTGGTGGACGGGCTCAACCGCCTGCCCGGCGTGAGCTGCCGGCGCCCGCGCGGGGCCTTCTACGTGTTCCCCAACGTGACCGGCACCGGCCGCAAGTCGGCGGAGGTCGCCGAGCGACTGCTGCAGGAGGCCGGCGTGGCCGTGCTGTCGGGCACCGCGTTCGGCGCCAACGGCGAGGGCTATCTCCGGATCTCCTACGCGAACTCCGAGGCCAACCTCACGAAAGCGCTGGAGCGGATGCGGCCCGTGCTCGAGTCGATGGCGCACTGACCGCGGTGATGGCCCGCACCACCGTCGCCGACGTGCTCGTCGACGGGCTGGCGCGGGCCGG
>JBGPZN010000593.1:0-2257 GCA_041493815.1 Methylomirabilia bacterium | reverse complement strand
TGCTGCCGGATCCGGCTTTGCCCGAGCGCCCGATGCCACCGGATCAGCGCCTGCTCGATCCGATCGTCGCCCTCACCTTCCTCGCCGCGCACACGACGCGCATCTTGCTCGGCACGGGGGTCATAAACCAGCCCCAGCGCCAGGCCCAGGTCCACGCCAAGCAGCACGCCACGCTCGACGTGCTCTCGAACGGGCGGCTCAACATCGGGCTCGGCGTCGGGTGGTGCGAGCCCGAGATGAGATCCGTCGGCGTCTCCTTCGCCGATCGTGGCCGCATCGCCGACGAGTACCTGGCCGCCATGCGCGCGGTGTGGACGCAGCCGAAGCCTGTCTACCGAGGGCGATATGTCTCGTTCGAGGGCGTACAGGCGATGCCCCGGCCTGTCCAGACGCCCACACCGCCGATCGTCGTGGGCGGGCGCACGCCGCCGGCCTTCCGCCGCGCGGTGACGCAGGCCCACGGCTGGTACGGGTTCGGGCTCGACGTGCCCACGACGGAGAAGTTCGTCGCCGCGCTCGCCGACGCCGCCAAGCGCCACCCGCGGCCGGCCGAGCTTGGGCGGCTGGAGATCAGCGTGACGCCGCCGAGCTACGGGGTACCGGACAAGGCGACGCTGGATGCGTACACGGCGGCGGGTGTGGACCGGTTGATCCTGCGGCCCCGCCCGGAGATGGACGCGCCGGCGCTGGAGCGCTTCGCGGCGGAAGCCGGGCGCGCGCTGGGAGCCGTCCATGAGCGATGAGATCAGCATCCAGTTCACGCGCTTTTCTGCCTTCTACTCGCCGCTGATCGCCACGATCGCGGGCGGCTTCCTGAAAGAGGAAGGGCTACAGCCGAAGCACTCGATCGCTCCGCCGGGCAAGTCGGCGATCGAGGGTCTCGTGACCGGCACGGTGCATGTGTGCCAGTCGGCGCCCTCGCAGGGCTTCGGCCCGCTCGAGAAGGGGCAGTCGCCGCCGGCTGTTCATTTCGCCCAGATCAACGAGAAGGACGGCTTCTTCCTCACCGGCCGCGTGCCCGATCCGGCGTTTTCCTGGGACAAGCTCAGGGGCAAGAAGGTGCTCGTCGACCACGGTGGCCAGCCGCTCGCGATGTTCAAGTATGCGTGTCATCGGCGCGGCCTCGACTACTCGGCCGTCGCCGCGCTGGACGTTCCCAGCGCGCGGATGGATCAAGCCTTCCGCAAGGGCGAGGGCGACTACATCCACCAGCAAGGCCCGGCCCCGCAGCAGCTCGAGCACGACGGCGCCGGCCATGTCGTCGCCTCCGTCGGCGAGGCCATCGGCCCGTGCGCCTTCTCGAGCCTCGCCGCGACGCGCGAATGGCTCCGGACGGATATGGCCAGGCGCTTCATGCGTGGGTACAAGAAGGCGCGCGCCTGGCTCATCGGGACACCGGCGGCCGCGGTCGCCGAGGCGGAGGCCTCGTTCTTCCCCGACATCGACCGGGCCGTGCTCACCGCGACCATCGCCTACTATCAGAAGCTCGGCTGCTGGACACCTCACGTGGAGATCACGCGCCCGGCCTTCGAGGTGGCCCTCGACGTCTTCCAGCATTCGGGCCTGATCACCAGGCGGCACCGGTACGAGGACGTCGTCGCGCCGCCGCCCGATTCGGCCTGAGGCCGCGGCGCCAAGCTCCACCTCAGCGGAGAGTGTTTCGTGGACACCGAATCAGGAATGGGGCGGCGGGAATTTCTGGCCGGCACGCTCGCGCTCGGCGCGGTCGCGGCGGGGGCCAGTGCCGGTCCGTCCAGCGCAACGAGTGCTCCCAAGGAGGAGACGATGACGACGGCGATGATCGACGGCCTCGAGGTCAACTACGTCATGCGGGGATCGGGCCCGGCGCTGCTCATGCTGGCGCCCGGCGGCTTCGACGCCACGCTGGAGAAGTGGACGACGGCGGGGGTGTGGAAGGGCATGCGGCCGCTCGAGACGCTGACCAGCGAGTTCACGGTGATCGCGTACGACCGGCGCGAGTCCGGCACCTCGGGCGGACGCGTCGAGAAGCTCTCGTGGTCGCTCTTCGCCGACCAGGCCAAGGGGCTGCTCGATCACCTGAAGATCAGCGAGGCCTATGTCCTCGGCGGCTGCATGGGCTGCTCCGTGGCGCTGGCCTTCGCCGCGCGCTATCCACAAGCGACGCGCGCGCTGATCCTGCACTGGCCGGTGGGCGGCTATCGCTGGAAGCTGAACGGCGGCGACCGCTTCGCGCGGCATGCCCGCTTTGCCAAGGAGAGCGGGATGGCGGGCGTCG
>JBGPZN010000333.1:0-4212 GCA_041493815.1 Methylomirabilia bacterium | reverse complement strand
TGCCGAGGATCAGCTCGGTGGCCAGCGCGACGTCGCGCACCGACAGCGCGTGCCGCCGCAGCTCGCCGTCAAGCGCGAGGTCGGCGAACGCGCCGTCGGTCTCCACGCGCTCGAGCACCCGCGCCGCCACCGCGCGGGCGGCGGACGCCTCCCGCGCGACGGGCTCGCGACGCGGCGGGCGCTTGCCGGCCGCCGCGCTCACGACGTCACGAGCCGCTGGCCGGCGGTGAGCCGCGCGCCGCGGAGAAACTCGTCCCAGCCGATGGCGCGGCGACTTTCCGGTTGGACCTCCAGCGGCAGCACCGCGCCCTCGCCGGTGGCCACGGCCAGCGTGCGCTCGTGGGGGATCAGGGTGCCGGGGGCGCCGGCCCCGGCGACCGCGCGCGCCCGCCACAGCGTGAGCGTGCCGCCAGCCACGACGGTGGTGGCGCCGGGCCACGGGTTGCACCCGCGCACGAGATTCACGAGATCGCGGGCGGGGCGTCGCCAGTCGAGCACGCCGTCGGTCTTCTTCAGGCGCGGCGCCAGCGTTGCCGCCTCGTGGCGCTGGGGCCGAGGCGTCAGCGAGGCCAGGCGCGCCAGCGTGTCGAGGATCACGCCGGCGCCGAGGACGGACAGCCGCTCGGACAGCTCGCCCGCGGTCTCCTCGGCGCCGATCGGCGTCTCCGCGGTCAGGAGCACGGGCCCCGTGTCCATGCCGGCGTCCATCTGGAACGTCGTGATCCCGGTCACGCTCTCGCCGCGGATGATCGCCCACTGGATGGGCGCCGCGCCGCGATAGCGGGGCAGGACCGAGCCGTGGATGTTGATCGAGCCTCGGGCGGGCGCATCGAGGACGGCCTGGGGCAGGATCTGGCCGAAGGCGACGACGACCGCGACGTCGGCGCCGAGTGCCTGCAGCCGCTCGGGCCACTCGGGGTCACGCAGTCGTACCGGCTGCAAGACCGGCAACCCGGCCGCCAGCGCGGCGGTCTTCACCGGCGGCGCCGTCAGCCGCTGGCCGCGGTGGGCGGGCCGGTCGGGCTGAGTGACGACGGTGACGATCGCGTGGTGTCGCAGGAGCGCCTCGAACGCCGGCAGCGCGAACGCCGGCGTGCCGTAGAACAAAACCCTCAGACGATTACAGCGCGAAGGCGCGGTGGGCGGTGTCCACGCTGAAGCCGTCCTTCTTGATCCGGCGCTTGATGCGGTCGCGCACGACGGGCTCCAGCCGGTCGATGAACAGCACGCCGTCGAGGTGATCGATCTCGTGCTGGAACACCCGGGCCCGCAGACCGCGGGCCGTGATGGCGATCGGGCGGCCATCGAGGTCCTGCGCTTCCAGCGTCACCCACTCGGAGCGCGTGACCTGCGCGAAGATGCCGGGCAGCGACAGGCAGCCTTCCTCGGCCGTGACCGTGCCGCCCTGCGCGGTGATGGCGGGATTGACGAGCGCCTGGGCACCGCGTCCTTCCTCGTCGCCCACGACGAGCAGGCGCACCGAGGCGCCGACCTGGGGCGCGGCCAGACCGATGCCGACCTCGTCGTACATCGTGTCGATCATGTCGTCGACCAGACGGCGCACGTCCGAGGTCACCGTCTCGACGGCAGTGGCACGACGCCGCAGCACCGGGTCGCCGTAACGACGGACTTTCAGGACGGCCATTCGACCGGATCCACCTCCACGTCCATGATACCGCGGCTGCGCGGCCGTGGACCCCGGAAGTCCTCCAGCGCGGCCGCCAGGACGACCGACAGCTCGGCGTCGCCCTTCACGACGATGCGCCGTGTCCGCTCGCGACGCTCGGCCACCGGCGGGTACACCGTCAGCCGCGGGGAGGCCCGCAGCGCCGCCGCCACCTCGTCGGCGAGGCGGCGCGTGTCAGCCGCGCCGCTCAGCGTCACCACCGCCAGCCGGCGGAACGGCGGGTAGCCCAGCTCCGCGCGGAACTTCAGCTCGGACCGGTAGAAGACCGGCAGCTCCTGGCGGGCGACCGCGTCCAGCGCGTAGTGCGTGGGATTCTGCGACTGGATCACCAGCGCGCCGTGCCCGCCGACGCGCTCGGCGGCCGCCCACAGCAGCGCGAACGTCCGCTCGCCGGCACGGAAGTCGGGCAGGCGGAGGAGATGGTCGGGGGAGACGAACCCGGCCAGACCGAGCGAGGCGGGGCCGAAGAGCCGCAGCGCCCCGCGCGTGCCGATGACGATCTCAGCGGCGGCGGCCGCCGCCCGCTGCGCCTCGCCCCGCGCCCCGCGCGACGCCTCGGGGTCCCAGCGCGCGACGCGGGCCTTGGGAAAGCGCCGCCGTACGGCGTGCTCGACGCGTTCGAGCCCCCAGCCGAACGGCGACAGGCGCCGGCCCCCGCAGTGGCCGCACGTCTCCATCAACGGCACGGCGGTGCCGCACAACCGGCAGGTCAGCGTGGCGCCCGAGCGCGAATGGGTCAGCGCCAGCGCGCACTCCGGACAGCGTACGACCTCGCCACACTCGTCGCAGGCCAGCGAGGCGGCCAGCCGGCTCACCAGCAGCAGCACGCGCCGCCCCGCCGCCAGCGTCTCGCGCACGGCGCGGGCCAGCGGCGGCGTCAGCGGCTCACGGCGCAGGATGCCACGCGTGTCGGTGATCGTCACCGACGGCCACGGCCCCGGCGCCGGCGGCGCCATCGCAGCGCCGGCACGATCGGTGGCGCGCCACCACAGCTCCACGCTCGGCGTCGCGCTGGTGAGCAGCACGGACAGGCGCTCGCGCCGCGCGCGCTCCAGCACGATCTCGCGCGAGTGCAGGCGCGGCGGGCCGGGCGGCTTGTGGGCGGCCTCGTGCTCGTCGACCAGGGCCACCAGCGCGCCCGGCCGCAGCGGGGCCAGCAGCGCCGAGCGCGTGCCGACGGCCATGCGGGTCGAGCCGTCGCCGAGGCGCGCCCACCCCACCGTCCGCGCGCCGTCGGCGACGCCCGAGTCCAGCCGCACCACCGGACCGCGCCGGGCGAGCCGCTGCGCCCATCGCGCCGCACCTTCCACGTCGGACACGATGA
This sequence comes from Methylomirabilia bacterium, assembly GCA_041493815.1. Lineage (GTDB taxonomy): Bacteria > Methylomirabilota > Methylomirabilia > Rokubacteriales > CSP1-6 > AR5. The sequence continues at coordinate 1,201 of JBGPZN010000333.1, read as the reverse complement.
CGAGCGCGCTGGGCGCCTCGGTCACGCGCTCGAGGAGCCGGCGCTCGCGCCCCGCGCCGATCAGCACCTCCACCGATGCGGCCGGGGTCGCGTTGCCGCGGGCGTTCGAGGCCGGGCCCGGGTCGGGCGCACGAGCGGAACCGTCCGGCGCGGACGACGCGGCCGGCGGCGGCAGCAGCGCGGCGCACGTCGAGCCGACCGAGGACAGCGACTCGCGCGCGATCCACTCCACGAGCTCCAGTCGGGCGGGCGGCAGGACCGGCGTGCGCTCGGACACGGCGAGCAGCGGCTTGAGGGCCGACTCGTCGCCGTCACGCAGCCTGACGACGACGCCGATGCGCTTGGCCCCGCGCAGCGGCGCCAGCACCCGCTGGCCGCGGGCGACGTCCAGCTCCGGTGGGACCCGATACGAAAACGGATGATCGACCGGAGCGTCGAAGGCGACCTCGGCAATCATCTCGTCTTGCGCTGGTCGTACTCCCGCTTGGCGAGCTTGAGGTCTTCCCAGGCCATGCGCTTGTAGTCCTGGCCGGGGTTGCGCAGCAGGAAGGCGGGGTGGAACGTCGGAATCAGCACGGCGGCGCCGTAGGCGTGCATCCGGCCGCGCAGCTTGCCGATCGGCTCCTTCGTGCGCAGCATCGCCTGCGTGGCCACGCTGCCGAGTGTGAGGATCACCTTGGGCTGGATCACGGCCAGCTTGTCGGCCAGGAACGGCGCGCACGCCGCCAGCTCGTCGGCCTCTGGATTGCGATTGCCGGGGGGCCGGCACAAGACCGTATTCGTAATGAAGACTTCGTCGCGCGTGAGTTTGACCGACTCGAGCATCTTGGTGAGGAGCTGGCCGGCGCGGCCGACGAACGGCAGGCCCTGCGCGTCCTCGTCGGCGCCGGGCCCCTCGCCGATGACGACCAGGTCGGCCTGCGGGTTGCCGGAGCCGAAGACGATCGTATGGCGGCCCTCGCACAGCTTGCAGTTGCGGCAGCCCTGCAGCCTGGCCTCCTGGGCGCGCAGCGCCTCGGCCGGCGTCGTGAGGAAGTCCCCCTCGAGGGTGATGCTCTCCACGCCGAGGTCGCGATGGAAGCGGAGGGTGGCGGCCAGCGCGCCGAGCGCGTCGGCCAGCGCGGCCCGCGCGTCGTCGCTCAGCGGACGACCTTGTGCGCGGGATGGGCCGCGCGCAGCGCGAGGATCTCGTCGAGGATGG
>JBGPZN010000084.1:0-10244 GCA_041493815.1 Methylomirabilia bacterium | reverse complement strand
CGCTCGAGCCGCTCCAGCCAGTCGTCGACGTCGTGCGCCGCGGCCGCGTCGGCCGGCACCGGCTCGGCGCACACGTCGCGGAGCCACTCCGAGAGCGCCGCGAAGTCGCGCGCGCCCACCCAGGCCGCGTCGTACGACTTGAACAGATCGTCCGTCACGGTACAGCGCTCGGCCAGCATCGCCAGCGGCGCGTCGTCGTCGACGCCCGCTTCGTCGCACAGCCGCCGGTACGCCGGGATGGCCGCACGGTAATGCGCGTGGCACAGCGCGATGGCGCGATGGCGCAGGCGCGTCGCATCGGCCTCGTCGAACGCGCCGTCGCCTGCGGCCCAGGCGTTCGCCGCGGCGCGCAGCTTGCCACCCAGCTCGTGGATCTCGTGCTCGATCACCGCCGCCACGAACGGAGTCTAGCAGGCTGCTGAAAAAGCAGCCTGCGGGGTTTCAGCAACCTGCTAACGCTTCTCCCGGAGAACGGCCCGAAATCGGCCGCCCAATGTGCCCTCGCCGAACCGGAGCCGCGCGGCCTCAGCTCCCGCGGTACGTCACGTAGCCGTAGGGCGAGACGAGCAGCGGCACGTGGTAGTGGCTTCCGGGCTCGGCGATGGCGAAGCGCACGGGCACCTGGTCGTAGAACGGCGGGTCGGCCAGCGCGATGCCGGCGGCGCGAAAGTAGGCGGCCACGTGGAAGACGAGCTCGTAGCGGGCGACCGTCATCTCGCTCGCGGCGAGCAGCGGTGCATCGCTCCGACCCTCGGCGTTCGTCGTCACCGTCCTGAGGAGCCGCGTGCGGCCGTCCGGCTCCACGATGGAGAGATCGATGCGAACTCCGGCGGCCGGCCGTCCGTGCGCGGTGTCGAGGACGTGAGTAGTGAGTCCGGGCCCGCCGACAGCGCTCACGCCGTCACCAGCGCATTGAGCCGGAATCGCGTGATGGCGAAGACCTCGGCGAGGGCGGCCTCGATCTCCTCCGCGACGGTGTTTCCGAGGCGCCGCTCGAAGGCGGCGAGGACGGCCGCCTTGTCGTGCGTGCGCACGGCGATGATGAAGGGGAAGCCGAACTTCTCCCGGTAGCTCGCGTTCAGTCGGCCGAAGCGCGTGTACTCCTCGTCGGTCAGGCGATCGAGCCCGGCGCTGGACTGCTCGGTCAGGGAGGCCGCGCTCACGTTGCCCGCCCGCGCCGCCCGGCCCGCGAGGTCGGGATGCGCGCGCAGGAGCGCGAGCTGCTCCTCGCGCGAGGTGTCGCGCACCACCCTCACCATGGCCGCGTGCAGGGCCTCGAGGCTCCCGAAGGGGCGCGCCGCCCAGGCGCGCTCGGCGATCCACGGCGAGTGCTCGAACACGCCGCCCAGGGCCTGGCGGAAGTCGGGCAGGCTCATCCGGTTGACGCCGGGCAGCGTCAGGACGGCGGCCACGAGCCTCACCGTCCGTCGACGCGATCGATGAGCGCGCCCTGATCGAGCCAGCGGCCGAGCAGGTCACGCTCGGCGTCCGTCATCCCGGTCTTGTTGCCGAGCGGCATGGTGTGCGTCAACACCACGCGCGTACGGATGAGCTCGGCCCGCACGCGAATGCTCTCCGGCGTCTCGAACGTCACGCCGTTGGGGGCCGCCCGGAAGACGTCGTCGGTCGGGGCGTGCGAATGGCACGAGAGGCAGCGCCGGTCGATGACCGCCTGCACCGCGGTGAAGGCCACCCGCTCGCCCCCGCGGTGGCCGCGGCCGAGCCAGGCCGGCGACGTCAGGTACACGACGCCGGCCAGCGCCGCCGCGACGGGCACGAGCCACCAGTCGGCCGGCCGGTGGCGCTCGCGAGCGATCATGACGTGGCGTACGCCCGCGCCCACCACGATGAGTAGCCACAGGATGAGCCAGTTGTGCGGATGCCCGTAGGTCGCGGGATAGTGGTTGCTCAGCATGGTGAAGATGACCGGGAACGTCACGTAGCTGTTGTGGGTGGAGCGCTGCTTGGCGCGCCTGGAGAGCGTCTCGTCCGGCGTGCGTCCCGCCTCGGCGGCGGCGATGAGGTCGCGCTGGGCCGGCACGATGCGCATCCAGACGTTGGCCACCATGATCGTGCCGACCATGGCGCCGGCGTGGATGAAGGCCGCCCGCCCACTCAGCACGCGCGTCAGGCCGTACACCGCCGCGAAGAGCAGCGCCCACGACAGCGCGACGGCCGGGAGCCCGCGGCCCCGCGCGAGCGGGGAGGTCCACACGAGGTCGTAGACGATCCAGCCGACGACGAGCAGGGCGACGCCCAGGGCGATCGCGGCGGCAGGCGTGATCGGGGAGACGGCCGGGTCGACCAGGTACACGCCCCCCGTCAGGTAGTAGACGAGGACGAGCAGCGGAAAGCCCGTCAGCCAGGTCATCGCCGCTTCCCACTTGAACCAGTGGATCGGCGACGGGAGCCGGCCCGGCGGCAGCTTGCGCCGCTCGACCAGGTAAAAGCCGCCGCTGTGGAGCAGCCACGCGTGACCCTCGACGTCGCCCCGCGGCGGATCGGCGCGGATCAGCGCGGCGTCGAGCCACATGAAGTAGAGCGAGGTGCCGATCCAGCCGATGCCGGCGACGAGGTGAGTCCAGCGCAGGGCGATGTTCAACCAGTCGAGGGTCAGCGCGTCCACGGTCGCTCCAGCTTACTCGGCATAGGCCCAGGCCGTCATGCGACGCTCGATCACCGCGAAGATGCCGTAGAGCAGCACGCCCATGGCCGCCAGGACGGCGAGGCCGCCGAAGGCGAGCCGGGTGTTGAAGTCCGACGCGGCCACCGCCATGAGATAGCCGATGCCGGCGTTCGAGGCCACGGTCTCCGAGATCACGGAGCCGACGAACGCCGAGGAGATCGCGACCTTCAGCGAGGCGAAGAAGAGCGGCATCGTGCGCGGCACGCCGACCTTGCGGAAGATCTGCCAGCGCGAGGCGCCCAGCGAGCGGAGCACGTCGCGCAGCTCCGTCTCGATCGTGGCGAGGCCCACCGCGACGTTGACGGCCACCGGGAAGAAGGCCAGGAGGAACGCGGTGAGCACCGCGGGCACCATGCCGATGCCGAACCACATGACGAGCAGCGGGACGACGGCGGCCTTGGGGATGCTGTTGAACCCGACCAGGAGCGGGTAGAGCGCGTCGTTCACCGTCGCCGAGCCACCGATGGCGAAGCCGAGCAGGAGCCCGAGGCCCACGGCGGCGCCGAAGCCGATCAGCGTCGTCACCAGCGTGTGCCAGGCGTGGAAGGCGATGGGCCCGGCGGTGCGCGCCATCGTCAGGGCGACGCCGCTGGGCGGCGGCAGCAGAACGGGATGGACGCGCAGCAGCGCCACCAGCGCTTCCCACCCGAGGACGAGGGCGACGAACACCGCCAGCGGCAAGACGACGCGGCGAGAGCGGGAGCCCATCACGCCGCCGTCTCGCGACCCGGCCGGATCTGCTCGCGCATGCGCCCCATCAGCTCGGTTCCCTCGGCGCCGTACACCTGCGACAACGTCCGCGGCCGCGGGAGCGCCACCCCATGCACCCCCGCGATGCGGCCGGGCCCGCTCGCGAGCACGTAGATCGTGTCGGCGAGACAGACCGCCTCGCGGAGATCGTGGGTCACCAGCACCCCGGTGAACTCGCGCTGCGCGCGCAGACGCTGGTAGAGATCCCACATCTCCTCCCGCGTGAAGGCGTCGAGCGCGGCGAACGGCTCGTCCAGCAGCAGCAACGCCGGCTCGTGGATCAGCGCCCGGCAGAGACTCACGCGCTGGCGCATGCCGCCGGAGAGCTCGCGGGGCTGGCGCAGCTCGGCGCCGGTCAGGCCGACCGTGGCCAGCAACGTCACCGCGCGGTCTCGCCAGAGGCCGAGCCCCGGCGCGCGCGCGTCCCCGTTCTCACGGAGGATCTCGAGGGGGAGCAGCACGTTGTCGAGCACGCTGCGCCAGGGCAGGAGCACCGGGTTCTGGAACGCCATGCCGACGTTCTTCAGGGGGCCCCCGACCGGCTGCCCGTCCACGGTGATCGCGCCGGCGGTGGCGGTCAGCAGGCCGGCGATCAGCTTTAGCAGGGTCGACTTGCCGCACCCGCTGCGGCCGACGAACGCCACCGTGCCGCCGCTCGGAACCTCGAGCGAGACGCCGGCGAGCGCCTGGGTGACGCCGCGGGCGGTGACGTACGCGAGGCCGACGTCGTGCAGCGCGATGGCGGGGGTGGTCAGGCGAGTATCCGCCCGGACGCCGGCTGCAGCAGCCGGTACACGTCCTCGGGCCGGAGCGGCGTGGCCACGATGCGCGCGCCGAAGGGGCGCAACGCGTCCTCCACCGCGGCGGCGATGGCCGCCGGGGGCGCCATGCTGCCGGCCTCGCCCACCCCCTTGACGCCGAGCGCGTTGAGCGGACTCGGCGTCACGACGTGGGCGATGCGGATCGACGGCGTCTGCTCCGCCGTGGGGATCGTGTACTCCAGCCAGGACTGCGTCAGCGGCTGCCCGTGCTCGTCGTACACCAGCGCCTCGTACAGCGCCCCGCCGACGCCCTGGGCCACGCCGCCGTGCAGCTGTCCCTCGACGATCAGCGGATTGATCAGCCTCCCGGCGTCACTCGCGACCGTGTAGTCGAGCACGGCGACCCGTCCGGTCTCGCGATCCACCTCGACGACCGCCACGTGCGCGCCGCTGGCGAACGTCGCGCGCGGGGCCTGGAAGTAGTGCGTGGCCTCCAGCCCCGGCTCCATCCCCTCCGGCAGCGGCGAGCCCGGCCCGCACGCCGCCGCCAGCGTGCCGAGCGAGAGCTGCCGGTCCGGCGCGCCGACGACGCGGGCGACGCCGCCCGTGAGCTCCACGTCGCGCTCGTCGGCCTCCAGCAGGTGCGCGGCCAGCCGTCGCGCCTTTGCCGCCACCGCTCGGGCGGCGCCGAGCGCGGCGTTGCCCGCCACGACCGCGTTGCGGCTCGCGTAGGTGCCGACGCCGAACGGGATCTGCGCGGTGTCCCCGTGCCGCACCTCCACGTCGTGGAGTCCAAGCCCGAGCTCGTCGGCGACGATCTGGGCCAGCGCGGTGGCCGTGCCCTGACCGTGCGGCGCGGCTCCGGTGACGAGCAACGCCTGGCCGGTCGCATCCACGCGGAGCACCGCGCTCTCGTAGGGGCCGAGCCCGGTGAGGAGCACGAAGCAGGCGATGCCGACGCCGAGGAGGCGGCCGCGCTCGCCCTTCGCCCGCTCGGCCGCCTGCTCGACACGGCGGTCGTCGTAGCGTGCGAGCGTCAGCGCGGCGTCGAGGCCCGCGGCGTAGTCGCCGCTGTCGTAGATCACGGGGACCTGCGCCGACGCGGTCCCGACATCCCACGGGAACTCGTCGGGGGCGATGAAGTTCCGCCGCCGCAGCTCGGCCGGATCCATCTCCAGCGCCTGGGCCAGGTGATCGATGGCGCGCTCGATGGCGAAGACGGCCTCCGGCTGGCCGGCGCCCCGATACGCCGCCGCCGGCGCCTTGCACGTGAGGGCGCACCGCACGCGACACGCGTAGTGGCGGATCCGATAGGGTCCGGGCAGACTCGCCGCGGTGATCGACGGGCAGAGGACGCCGAGGCTGCGCGTGTACGCCCCCAGGTCGGCCAGCACCTCCGCGCGCAGGCCGAGGATGGTGCCGTCACGCCGCGCGGCCAGCTCGACGTCGTGCCGCTGCTGGCGGGCGTGGGCGGCGGTGGTCACGTGCTCGCGGCGCGTCTCGATCCACTTCAGCGGCGCGCCCCCGCGCAGGGCCAGCAGCGCGAGGGTGATCTCCTCGGGATAGATCTCCTGCTTGACGCCGAACCCGCCGCCCACGTCGGGCGCGACGACGCGGACCCGATGCTCGGGCAGGCCGAGCAGGTCACGGAGCACGTCGCGCACGGTGTGGGGCCACTGCGTCGAGGACCACACGGTCAGCCGCCCGGTCCCGGGGTCGTAGTCCGCCGCGACCCCGCGCGTCTCGAGCGGCATCCCCGTGTAGCGCTGCACCTCGTAGCGTCCGCGCGTCACGACTTCGGCCGTGGCGAAGGCGGCATCGACGTCGCCCACGCGCACGGTGAAGTCGGCCGCCACGTTGGCCGGGGCGCCGTCGTGCAGGAGCGGTGCGCCCGGGGCCAGCGCCGCCTCGGCGTCCGCCACCGCGTCGAGCACGTCGTAGTCCACCCGCACGGCGGCGGCGACGTCCTCGGCAGCATAGCGGGTCGACGCCACCACGGCGGCGAGCGGCTCGCCGACGTAGCGGGCGCGGTCGCGGGCCAGGGGCGGCTGCGCGCACGGACGCAGGGCCTCGTGCGAGACGATGGCCGGGATGGTGCTCACGCCCGGGAAGTCGGCCGCCGTGTACACGCCGGCGGCGCCCGGCACGGCGCCGGCGCCGCCGACGTCGAGGCGAAACCGCGCGTGGGGATGCAGGCTCCGCACGAACGCCACGTGGCGGACGCCGGGCAGGCGCAGGTCCTCGACGAACGTCGCCTGGCCGCGCAGCAGTCGCGGGTCCTCCACCCGCTTGAGCGCCATGCCGGTGAGCCGCGTGGGCATGCTGGCGATTATAATTCGGGCGTATGAGAAGACGCGCGACGCCGGGAGCGAGCGATCGCTCCGCCCACGAGCGATTCATGCGACGCGCGATCGCCCTGGGGCGGCGCGGGATGAACAGGGGCGACGGAGGTCCGTTCGGGGCGGTCGTCGTCTGCCGGGGCGCGATCGTGGGCGAGGGCTGGAACCGCGTGGTGGCGACCAACGATCCCACCGCGCACGGCGAGATCGTGGCGATCCGCACCGCGTGCCGGCGCCTGGCGAGCTTCCGCCTGTCGGGCTGCGAGCTCTACACGAGCGGCGAGCCGTGCCCGATGTGTCTCAGCGCCATCCACTGGGCACGGATCGACCGGATCTTCTTCGGCTTCACGGTGGGCGACGCCGCGCGCATCGGCTTCGATGATCGCGTCGTCTACCGCCAGCTCGCGAAGCCGGCCGCGCGGCGGACGATTCCGGCGGTGCAGCTCCTCGCCGCCGAGGCTCGCGTCCTGGCCAGAGAGTACGCCGCGAATCCGCGCCGGGCGAAGTACTGAGATCAGTCGAGTTTGCGGTCGGATGCGGGTGGCAGATAGGCGCCGGTGAAGACCTGCGCGACCGTGGGCTTGGCGCCCAGCTCGAACGAGACGACCACCTGGTCGATCGCGCGCTGCATGCGCGCGGGGTCGATGCCGAGCAAGCCGTTCCTCCGCACCTCGTCGTTCACCATGTTGGCGCTGATGGCGAGCTGCAGCCGCTTCAGCTCGGTGGCCTCGTTCGAGAGCGGCTCGGCGGCCTTCACGTGGACGATCGCCGCCTTCGGATCCTTCAGCGCCGCCTTGAAGCCCGTATTGAGGGCGGCCAGGAACCGCCGCACGGTGTCCTCGTTGGCCTTGAGCCAGTCGACGCGCACGACCACGGCGTTGCCGTAGAGGTCGATCCCGTAGTCGCTGTACTTGAAGGCCACCACGTCGCTCTCGGGGATCTTGAGGTTCTCGGTCAGGTTCAGGAACCCCGTGAAATAGAACCCCGAGATCGCCTTCACGTCGCCCTTCACCAGCGCCGGCTCCCGCAGGGGCGGCGCCATGTTGGTCCAGGTGACGCTGTCGACGGGCAGGCCGACGTTCCTGGCGAAGATGGGCCACAGCCGGCGCGGCGCGTCGCCCGCCGGCGCGCCGATGGCGGCGCCCTTGAGGTCCTTGGGCTGCTGGATGCCGTAGCGCTTGAGCGAGATCAGGGCGAAGGGCGGCGAGTTGAGGACGATGCCCACGGCAATCAACGGCTGCTGCGGGTTCTTGACGTTGTACTCGATCATCGAGTTGATGTCGCCGTAGCCCATGTCGTAGGTGCCGGTGGCCACCTGCTCGATGGTCTTCTGCGAGCCCGTGCCACGGTCGATGGTGACGTCGAGCCCCTGGGCGGTGAAGGCCCCCATCGCCTTGGCCGTGATGAAGGGCGCCTGCGGTCCCTGGACCTGCCAGTCCAGCGCGAACTTCACCTTGGTCTGCGCCTGCGCGTCCACGCACCAGGCGCCCAGGGCGAGAACGACCAGGCCGGCGATCACCCGCGCACGCATCGTGAGCATGAGAGTTCTCCTTGGCGCGGCTCTCTGAATCGCCGCTACGTGCCGATGTCTTCCGCCCACAGGGACGGGTGGACGTGAATGAACTGAGCCATCAGTTCCTGGCACCGCGAGTCCTGAAGCACTTCGACCGCCACGCCGCGGCTGCGGAGCAGGTCTTCCTCGCCGAGGAAGGTCCGGTTTTCGCCCACGACCACGCGCGGAATACCGTACAGGAGAATCGCGCCGCTGCACATCGCGCATGGCGAGAGCGTGGTGTAGATGGTGCAGTCGCGATAGACGCGGGCCGGCTGACGACCGGCATTCTCGAGCGCGTCCATCTCGCCGTGCAGAACGGCACTGCCCTTCTGCACTCGCCGATTGCGGCCACGGCCGAGAATCTGCCCGTCGTGCACGAGCACCGAGCCGATGGGGATACCTCCCTCGGCCAGCCCGCGCTCCGCTTCCACGATCGCCGCTCGCAAGAATGCGTCCATCCGGCGCTCCTGTCGGTGATACGTGACCTCCACCGGCCAATCTCAAGGATCGCCCCTGACGCTCAGCTCCCCCGTAGGACGACCAATCTCACCGGGAATCCCGCCTCGCCTGCTGCCTCTGACCGCTCGCGCGGGTGTGGGCCTGGATCGCCCTGGAGGCTGTTTTCTCAAACTGTCGTTTGGCGACATTCTCGACGGCAGCACTCCCGATCGCCTTGCGCTTCGTAGACCTGCTGGCGGCTCCCGCTGCCGCCGCGGCTTCTTGATTCGCCGAGGTGACGCGCGACGACGCCTTCTTGCTCTTCATGGCACTCCTCCATCCGGAATGACTCTAGCCGAAGAGGGGAAGGAGCGCTTGACGAGGGTCGCCGGGGGCGCGATCCTGGCGCGCGGCGCGGGTGGGAGCCACGGGTTGGCGGCCGGGCACGGGCCAAGGAGGGACGGTATGTCCGAGACGAGCGACCTGTTCGACATCATGCACACGATGCGGGCCATGCGACGGCTGAAGCCCGATCCGGTGCCCGATGCGCTGATCGCCAGGATCCTTCGCGCCGGCGTGTGCGCGCCCAACGGCGGCAACACGCAGCGCTGGCGTTTCATGGTCGTCAAGGACGCCAGGATCAAGCAGGCCGTGCAGGCGTACTACAAGCGTGCCTTCGACGAGGTGGTGGGGCCGCGCTACCTCACGAGCGCGCCGCCGACCGGCGTGAGCCGTGAGGCCTACGATCGCCAGCACGCGGCCGTCCAGTACCTGACCGATCACTTTCACGAGGCGCCGGTCTGGATCGTCGCCTGCCTCGAGGAAGGCACGACGCCGCCGACACGCTGGTCGGGCGCCTCGATCTACCCCGCGGTGCAGAACATGCTGCTGGCGGCGCGGGCGCTCGGGCTGGGGGCGACGCTGACGACACGCCACCTGCTCTACGAGAAGGAGACGGAGGCCGCGCTCGGCCTGCCGCCCGGCGTCCACTCCTACGCCATCCTGCCCATCGGCTACCCCATGGGGCAGTTCGGCCCCGTCGGCCGGGGGCCGCTCACCGACGTCGTCTACCAGGACCGGTGGGGTCAGCCCTATCGCGGTGTCTAGGGAACGATTGGCGGTGCTGGCCGCTAACCTGTTCGTCGCCTCTGCTCCCGTTTTGCACCCGCTGCACCGCGTCAGCGACGACGTCGGTGCCGCGGTGGCCGTTCTCACCGAACACTAGCCGATCGAGCCTGCGCGCTTCCGCCGCGTGAGCATCAGGCACCGTGGCCGGGCTGCGCCTCGATGTACTTCGGGTGCGCCCCCTGAGTGATCAAGAGGCTCGCGTAAGTGTGGCGCAGGTCGTGGAACCGGATGCGGCGGCCTGTCGGGGATTCCCCGACTGTTGCCGACGAGGGGAGTGTGTTACCAAGCCAGTCGAGGTTCGACGACCCTGCCGGGGGAGGGTCCTATGCCGATGCAATTCTTGATCGTGCGATGCCCGCAACGTCGCTCGGTGCTGGTCGACGGCGTCAGCCAGGGGCAGACGGGTGATGTGATCGAGCTGGACGACGGCACATACCTCGTGACGCTCGATCCGGCCACCGGATGCCAGCCGCCGTCGCGCGAGGTCCGGCTGCTGAACACCACGGCCATCGCCCCGTGTGCGCTTCGAGTTTACCCAGGACCAGTTCGACCTGATCGGCTCCGATCTCTCGCGCTATCCGGTCGCG
>JBGPZN010000051.1:0-11836 GCA_041493815.1 Methylomirabilia bacterium | reverse complement strand
GCTGCACCGCGTCGTCGACGGCACCGGGCACCTGGTGGCGCTCTTGCCCCTGGTTGAAACCGCGCCGGATCACTGGCTCCTCGTCGGGGGCGCCGACGTTTCCGACTACCTCGATCTGCTCGCCGTTCGCGACCGCGAGGACGAGGCGTGGGCGGCGCTCCTCGGCGCTCGTGCCACGGATCGCGCGGTCTGGGAGCTGCACGCGGTGCCCGCGACCTCGCCCACCGTCACCGCGCTGCCCGCCCTGGCCGCCGCGGCCGGGCTCGAGGTGAGCGCGCCCGTCGAGGAGCGATGTCCGGTTCTGGCGCTACCCGAGTCCTGGGACGCCCTCCTCGCCACGCTCTCCGGCAAGCATCGTCACGAGTTGACCCGCAAGCTGCGCCGCTTCGAGCGCGAGGCGCCCGACGGGCGCGTCGCCTGGGAGAGCACGCCGGCCGGTATCGACGCCCGCCTCGACGATTTCCTCGCGCTGCATCGCCGCTCGCGTGCTGGCAAGGCCAAGTTCATGGACGCCCGCATGGAGCGGTTCTTCCGCCGCGCGGTCCCGGCGCTGGCCGCGCGCGGGGGTGCGCGCCTGGCGTTCCTCGACCTGCCCGATGGCCCCATCGCGGCCTTCGTGACGCTGGAGTGGGACGGTACCGTCGGGCTCTACAACTCGGGCTTCGATCCGGACCGGGCGGCGCTGTCGCCAGGGGTCGTGCTGCTCGCCCACGTGATCCGCGACGCCATCGAGCGCGGCCGCCGCCGCTTCGACTTCCTGCGCGGCGAGGAGCGCTACAAGTTCGAGTTCGGCCCGATTCCGGAGCCGGTGCACGCCGTCACCATCGGAGCCCGCGCGTGAGCCTGAGCGTCGCCGTGCTGAGCGTGCACACCTGTCCGCTGGCCGCGCTGGGCGGCAAGGAGACGGGGGGCATGAACGTGTACGTGCGCGAGCTGGCCCGCGAGCTGGCGCGCATGCGCGTGACCGCCGACATCTTCACGCGCTCGCAGAATCCGTCCATCCCGCGCGTGAGCCTCATCGGCGACGGCGTGCGCGTCGTCCACCTGCCGGCCGGGCGCGAGGCGCCGATGGCGCGCGAGAAGGTGCACGACCACCTCGACGAGTTCGTCGACGGCGTCGAGGCCTTTCGTATCGCGCACGGCGTGGACTACGACCTGGTCCACGGTCACTACTGGCTGTCGGGCGCGGTGGGGCTGACGCTGCGCGAGCGCTGGGGCGTGCCCCTGGTGCAGATGTTCCACACGCTGGGCCGCCTCAAGAACGACGCGACCCGCAACGGCGCCGAGCGGGAACCCGAGCTGCGCATCGCCGAGGAGACGCGGATCGTCGGCGCCGCCGACCGCATCGTGGCGGCCACCGTGGTCGAGCGCGCGCACCTGGTGCGCCACTACGGCGCCGAGGCGTCCCGCATCGCCGTGATTCCCTGCGGGGTGGACACGGAGCTGTTCGCGCCCGGCGATCAGGGCGCCGCCCGGGCCGCCCTGGGGCTCGACGACCGGCCCCGACTGCTCTACGTGGGGCGCCTGGCCCCGATCAAGGGACTGGAGACGCTGCTCGACGGGATGGCCCGGTTGCGCGCGGCCGGCAGTCGCGCCCAGCTCTGCATCGTCGGGGGCGACGCCGACGAGCCGCTCGACGGCCACGAGGGCGAGCTGCGGGCGCGGCTGAGCCGGCTCGACCTCCGCGACACGGTCACCTTCGTCGGCGCCCAGCCCCTGGAGCGGTTGCGCGCCTGGTACGTGGCGGCCGACGCGACCGTGCTGCCCTCGTACTACGAATCGTTCGGGATGGTGGCGCTGGAGGCGATGGCCTGCGGCAGCCCGGTCGTCGCCTCGCGCGTGGGTGGGCTGCAGACGACCGTGCGCGACGGCGTCACCGGGGTGCTGGTGCCGGAACACGATCCCGCCGTGCTCGCCGACACGCTCGAGCGCGTGCTGGACGACGCGGATCTCCGATGGCGCCTGGGCCGCGAGGGCGTGCGCTGGGCCGCCCAGCATCGCTGGCCGTGCGTCGCCGAGGCCGTCTGCCGCGAGTACGCCGCCCTCGTCGAACGCGCCGCCTCCCACCTCGACGCCGGTCGCTGTAAGTAGCTCCCCCCAGAATTCGGATTGCGCGGGCAAAGCCCGCGCTCGGAATGCGCGACGAGGCGTGTGTTAAAATCCGCGAACCGTGGGCAAACTTCTCGAGGTCAAGAATCTGCAGACGCACTTTTTGACGCGGGGCGGCGTGGTGCGCGCGGTCGATGGCGTGTCGTGGGACGTCGAGGAAGGCGAGACGGTCGCGCTCGTCGGCGAGTCGGGGTGTGGCAAGTCGGTGACCGCGCTCAGCATCATGCGGCTGGTGGCGCCGCCGGCCGGCCGCATCGTGGGCGGCCAGGTCATCTTCAAGGGCCGCGATCTCCTCACGCTCGGCGAGGAGGAGATGCGCCGCGTGCGCGGCCGCGAGATCGGCATGATCTTCCAGGAGCCGATGACCTCGCTGAACCCCGTGCTGACCATCGGGCGCCAGCTCACCGAGGGGCTGGAGATCCACCTGGGGATGTCGGGAGACGACGCGAAGCGTCGGGCGGCGGAGCTGCTGGGCATGGTCGGCATCCCCGACCCGGCCCGGCGCCTCGGCCAGTACCCGCACCAGTTCAGCGGGGGCATGCGGCAGCGGATGATGATCGCCATGGCGCTGGCCTGCGATCCCGCGCTCGTGCTGGCCGACGAGCCGACGACCGCGCTCGACGTGACGATCCAGGCCCAGATCCTCGAGCTGATGAAGGATCTCGCGCGGCGGCTCGGGGTGGCGATGCTGATCATCACGCACAACCTCGGCGTGGTCGCCCGCTACGCCGATCGCGTGAACGTGATGTACGCGGGGCGGATCATCGAGCGAGGCACGGCGCGCGAGCTGTACGGTCGCCCGCGCCATCCCTACACGCTCGGCCTCCTGCGCTCGGTGCCGCGCCTGGACGAGCCCCGCCGCGCCCGGCTGGCGCCGATCGAGGGGCAGCCGCCCGATCTCACGCGCCTGCCGCCCGGCTGCGCGTTCGCGCCGCGCTGCGCGTTCGTCGTCGAGCGCTGCGGCCGCGAGGCGCCGCCGCTCGCGGCGGTGGGCGATGGCGACCACGTGAGCGCGTGCTGGGAGTCGGCCCGCCTGCAAAGAGAGCATGAGCCCGCGCGCTGAGAGCGCGCCGGCGCCGGCCGGTCATCGCGCCGCCACCGGCGAGGTCCTCCTCGAGGTCCGCGACCTCGTCAAGCACTTCACGGTCGGCGGCGGGATGTTCGGCGGCCGCGCCGGCACCGTGCGGGCCGTCGACGGCGTCAGCTTCACGCTGCGACGGGGCGAGACGCTCGGCCTCGTCGGCGAGTCGGGCTGCGGCAAGACCACGACCGGCCGCTGCATCCTGCAGCTCGAGCGGCCGACGAGCGGGCAGGTGATGTTCGAGGGCCGCGAGCTCGGCACGCTGTCGGATGCCGATCTGCGTTCCATGCGCCGGCGCATGCAGGTGATCTTTCAGGATCCGTATGCCTCGCTGAATCCGCGCATGACGGTCGGCCAGATCCTGGCCGAGCCGCTGGCCGTCCACGGCGTGGTGCCGGACCGCCAGCGGCGGCGCGAGCGAGTCCGCGATCTGCTCTCGCGGGTGGGATTGCTCCCGCAGCACGCCGACCGCTATCCCCACCAGCTGTCGGGCGGCCAGCGCCAGCGGGTCGGGATCGCCAGGGCGCTGGCCGTCGAACCGTCCTTGATCGTGTGCGACGAGCCGGTGTCGGCGCTCGACGTCTCGATCCAGGCCCAGATCATCAACCTGCTCGAGGATCTGCAATCCGAGTTCGGCCTCACGTACCTGTTCATCGCCCACGACCTGGCCGTCGTCCGTCACATCTCCGACCGGGTGGCGGTGATGTACCTGGGCAAGATGGTCGAGATCGCCGACCGGCGCGAGCTCTACGACAGCCCGCTGCATCCCTACACGAAAGCGCTGCTGGCGGCGGTGCCGATCCCCGACCCGGTGCTCGAGGCGCAGCGGGTGCACTCCGTCCTGGTCGGCGAGGTGCCCAGCCCGCTGAACCCGCCCTCGGGCTGCGTGTTCCATCCGCGCTGTCCGATCGCCATCGACCGCTGCCGGGGCGAGGTGCCGCCGCTGCGTGAAGTCATGCCCGGCCACTGGGCGGCGTGTTTGCTCGCTTGACAGCATGGTCTGACCGCCGGTATGTTGTGGAAACCTTTAGCCGTTGCGGCCCGTTTGACTTCTAAATGCGTCCGGCTCTGCCCGCCGTGGGGCGCGCCGCGACCGGAGGTGGTAAATGCGCCGTCCAGTCCTCGTCCCCATCGTCCTCGTTGTCGCCCTGCTCCTGGCCGGCGCCCTGCCGGCCCCGGCGCAGGACAAGCCGCGGTCGGGCGGCGAGCTGGTCTTCGTCGTCCCCTCGGAGCCGCCGTCCTACGACGGACATCAGGAGGAGACGTTCGGCCTCATCCACCCGATGGCGCCTCACTACAGCACGCTCCTGCGCGTCGATCCCCTCGACAAGACGGGCACGAAGCCGGTCGGTGACCTGGCCGAGTCGTGGACGATCTCGAAGGACCAGCTGACTTACATCTTCAAGATCCGCAAGGGCGTGAAGTTCCACGACGGCAGCGAGCTGACCTCGAAGGACATCAAGGCCTCCTACGACAAGATCCTCAATCCGCCGGCCGGAGTGAAGTCACTCCGCAAGGAGGCGTACGCTTCGATCGCCTCGCTCGCCGCGCCCGATCCGACCTCCTTCGTGGTCAAGCTGAAGTACCCGGAGAGCTCGATCCTCCTCAACCTGGCCTCGCCGTGGAACTGGATCTACAAGGCCGACCTCCTGGCCAAGGATCCCCACTGGTACGAGAAAAACGTCATGGGGACGGGGGCCTTCAAGTTCGTGGAGCACGTCCGGGGCTCGCACTGGGTCGGCAAGAAGAACCCGGACTACTGGGACAAGGGCAAGCCCTACCTCGACGGCTACCGCGCGATCTTCATCAGCAACTCGGCCGCGCAGGTGGCGGCGGTGCGCGGCGAGCGCGCCATGATCCAGTTCCGCAGCTTCAGTCCGCCCGAGCGGGACAGTCTCGTGCAGGCGCTCGGGCCCAAGATCACGGTGCAGGAGAGCGCATGGGACTGCGCGAACCTCGTCGCGATGCATCATGAGAAGAAGCCGTTCGACGACAAGCGCGTGCGGCGCGCGCTGACCCTGGCGCTTGATCGCTACGAGGGCTCCAAGGCGTTGTCGAGGATCACCCTCGTCAAGGACGTGGCCGGCATTCAGGTCCCCGGCACGCCCTACGCCACCCCGCCGGCCGAGCTGGAGAAGCTGGCCGGGTATGGACGCGACATCGCGAAGAACCGCGCCGAGGCCAAGCGCCTGCTGAAGGAGGCGGGGGTCCCCGACGGGTTCGCATTCACGTTCAAGAACCGCGGCATCCCGCACCCCTACGAACACCTCGGGATCTGGCTGATCGACCAGTGGCGGCAGATCGGCCTCAACGTGAAGATGGAGATGATCGAGGCGTCCGCGTACCATCCGATGCTCAAGCGCGGCGACTTCGACGTGGCGATGGACTTCCAGTGCGGCTTCATCGTGGAGCCCGACCTGGACCTGCCCCGCTTCCTCAGCCACTCCGACGCCAACTACGGCAAGCACAAGGACACGGTGATCGACGATCTGTTCAGCCGGCAGGGGCGGGCCACCGACCCCGACGAGCGCAAGAAGCTCCTGCGGCAGCTCGAGAAGCGGCTCCTGGACGAGGAAGTCCACGTCTTCTACACGCTGCAGTGGCACCGGATCGTTCCGCACCTGGCCAAGGTGAAGGGCTGGACGATCACGCCCAGCCACTACCTGAACAACCAGCTCGACACGGTGTGGCTGTCCGAGTAGCGTGCACAAGTACCTGATCAAGCGCTTCCTGCTGATGCTGCCCACCCTGTTCGGGGTGGCCCTGGTGACGTTCCTGCTCATCAGGGTCATCCCGGGCGACGTCGTCGAGCTCCGCTACTCCGGCGACCGCGGGTCGGTGTCGCAGGAGATCCTCGACCGGGAGCGGGCGCGCATCGGCCTCGACAAGCCCGTCTGGCACCAGTTCTTCGCCTGGATCACCGGCGTGGCGCGGCTCGACTTCGGCACCTCGATGTGGACGGGCGCCCCGATCTGGGACGAGATCAAGCTGCGCTTCACGCTGTCCCTGCAGCTCGCGGTGATGGCCACGCTGGTGGCGGTGGCGCTGGCGATCCCGCTGGGCGTGCTGGCCGCGCTCAAGCAGGACACGTGGATCGACTACGCCGTGCGCATCTTCTCGATCGCCGGGCTCTCGATGCCGTCGTTCTGGCTCGGCATCGTGATGATCCTCGTGATGCTCGTCGCCTTCAAGTGGCTGCCGCCCATGGTCTACACGCCGTTCTGGGTCAATCCGGTCCAGAACCTGGCCCAGCTCATCTGGCCGGCGCTGGCGGTTGGCTACCGCTACTCGGCCGTCGCCACCCGCATGACCCGCTCGGCGATGCTGGAGGTGCTGCGCGAGGACTACATCCGCACCGCCCGCGCCAAGGGACTGATGCAGAAGCTGATCCTGTCCCGCCATGCGCTCAAGAACGCGATGCTGCCGGTGCTCACGGTGGTCGCGCTCGAGTTCGCCTTCCTCATCGGCGGTCTCGTGGTCACCGAGCAGGTGTTCAACCTCAACGGCATCGGTCTGCTCTTCGTGCAGGCCGTGGCGCACCGCGACTACACGCTGCTCCAGGCGCTCGTGATGCTGGTGGCCGGGGCGTTCATCCTGGTAAACTTCCTGATGGACATCGCGTACGCGTGGCTCGACCCGCGGATCAAGTATCGATGATGCGGAGACCCTCGTCGAGGAGGCCGGCATGGCGCTGAATCCGCCGCTCGATCGCGCGCTCGACCTCGAGGTAGCGCGGGCGGCAGGTGGCTGGGGCGAGGCGATGCGCGATTTCTGCCTCCGGCGACCGCTCGGTGCTGCCGGCGCCGCCATCATCGCGCTGATGCTGGTGGTGGCGGTCCTGGCGCCCCTCATCTCGCGCTACGATCCGGTCATCAACGACTTCGGCGCCATGCTCGCCGCGCCCTCGCGCGCGCACTGGCTGGGCACCGATGCCTTCGGCCGCGACGTGCTCTCGCGGCTGATCTACGGCTCGCGGACGGCGCTGCTGGTGGGCTTCGGCGCCTCGGTGCTGGGCGCCACCCTCGGCGCCGTCCTCGGCGTGGCCAGCGCCTACTTCGGCGGGCGCGTCGATCTCTATCTACAACGCGTGATGGACATCTTCCTGTCCTTCCCGCTCATCATCCTGGCGCTGGCGCTGGTGGCGATCCTCGGCAACTCGATCCCCAACCTCATCATGGCCATCATGATCCCGATGATCCCGCGCTCGGCGCTGGTCATCCGCTCCTCGGCGCTGGCGATCCGCGAAATGCCGTACGTGGACGCGGCGCGGGCGGCCGGCTTCGGCCATGGGCGCATCATCCTGCGTCACATGCTGCCGAACGTGATGGCGCCCTACCTGATCATGCTGACCGCGTTCCTGGGGCAGGCGATCCTGCTGGAGTCGTCGCTGTCGTTCCTCGGCCTCGGCGTGCAGGAGCCGATCGCGGCGTGGGGCTTGATGCTGCGGGGGGCGGCGGTGGAGTTCGCGGAGGCCGCACCCTGGATGGCCGTGTTCCCGGGGCTCGCCATCAGCCTCTCGGTGTTCGCGTTCAACCTGTTCGGCGATTCGCTACGCGACGCGCTCGACCCGCGCCTGAGAACTCAATAGCGCGACGCGTTAGCCGGCAAGCCGCGTGCGAGCGAGTGTGGATAACGTATCGAAATGCTTGACACCCTCAGCCCAGCGCGCTACAACTTCCGGGTCTGACCAGAAGCTGAACGCTGGGCGGATGAGCGCACGATATCGGGAGGCCCTAGATGCCTTATGTGATCGCTGAGCCCTGCATCAACGTCAAGGACAAGGCCTGCGTCGAGGTGTGCCCGGTGGACTGCATCTACGAGGGGGAGACGATGCTCTACATCCACCCCGACGAGTGCATCGACTGCGGGGCATGCGAGCCGGTGTGCCCGGTGAAGGCCATCTTCGCCGAGGACGAAGTGCCGGACCAGTGGAAGAGCTTCACCGAGCTGAACAAGCAGTTCTTCAAAGACAACCCCGGCGTCAAGCCGGCCACCAAGTCGTAGCCGTCTCCGGACCGCGATCGTCGCGAGGGCCCTCGCCGGAGGGCCCTTCGTTTTGTGCACTGCCGCCACGTGGGGTGGGCAGGTGGCGCCGGGTCGTGGCGCCGAGCGGGCGACAATCCGCGGGTTTCCGCCGTGGCACATCCGTTGCGATTCTCCGCGCTCGTGATGAACACCATGCCCGCACCAACCGCCACGGCCACGCCGCTGCTGCCGCGCCCGATCGGCTATCACGGCGCCGTCTCCGACTTCAAGCGCCGACTGATCGAGGCCACCCTTCACCAGATGTGCGGCAACCGCACGCACACCGCCCGCGCCCTCGGCCTGCAGCGGACATACCTGCTCCGGCTGATCCGCGAGCTGGGCGTGGCGGCCCCACCGCCCCCGCCGCGCCGGCGAGGCGCTACCGGCTGACGGGCTCGCCCGCCGCCAAGGGGCCTCGGCGAACGCCCCATTTCGATGAATAATAGACGCCATGCAGCCAGTCTTCGTGGCGGGCGTGGGGATGACGCGAATCGGGCGGCGGAGCGAGCCGTTGCCCGCGCTCATGGCCGAGGCCGCGCACGCCGCGCTGGCCGAGGCCGGCCTCGAGGCGCCCGAGGCCATCGTGGTGGCCACGATGAATCCCGAGGAGTTCGTGGGCGATGGCAACTTCGCCTCGAACGTTGCCACCCATATGGGCTTCGCCCACGTCCCCGCGCTACGCATCGAGACGGCGACCTCGTCCGGCGCCGCCGCGGTCTACACCGGCTTCGCCCAGATCGCCGCCGGCCTGCGCCGTACGGTGCTGGTCGTGGGCGGTGAGAAGATGACCCACCTGGCGACGCCGAAGGTCTCCGAGATCATCGGTCGTTCGATCGATCCCTACGAGCGCACCTACGGCGTCACGATGCCGGCCCTGGCCGGCCTCGTCACCCGCGTGCTGATGGCCCGTCAGGGCGTGAGCGCGCGCGAGATCGCCCAGGTCGCCGTCAAGAACCACGCGAACGGTGCGCGCAACCCGCTCGCACACTTCCAACAGGCGGTGACGGTCGAGGAAGTTCTGGAATCCCGTATGGTGGCCGATCCTCTGCGGCTGCTGCACTGCTGCCCGATCTCCGACGGCGCCGCCGCGGTGGTGCTCAGCGCGGAGCGCGCGACGGTGCGGGTGGCCGGCGTCGGGCACGGCGCCGACACGCTGGCCGTCCGCCACCGGCGCGAGCTCACGAGCTTCGCCGCCACGCGGGCGGCCGCCCGCGAGGCGTACGCCATGGCCGGCTTCGGTCCCGAGCGCATCGACCTGGCCGAGGTGCACGACGCCTTCGCGCCGTTCGAGCTGATGTCGCTCGAGGATCTCGGCCTCGTGCCGCCGGGCACGGCGGGCCGGGCGACGCTCGACGGCGACACCGCGCTCGACGGCCGGCTGCCCATCAACCCGTCGGGCGGCCTCAAGGCGCGCGGCCATCCGCTGGCCGGCACCGGCGTCGCCCAGATCGTCGAGTGCGTCCTGCAATTGACCGGTCGCGCCCTCACCCGCCAGGTCCCCGCCGCCACCTACGCCCTCGCCCACTCCATCGGCGGCCTGGCCACGAACAACTGGGTCACCCTGCTGGAGCGTGCGTGATGCGCCGGGTTGAGCGGAGCCGAACCGCACCTCGAACAGCCCACCCGCGCCCCGAGCCGGGCAAGCGGCCCCCGCTACAACAATCATGATCGAGATCATCGCCGCGTCGAAATGCCCCCGCTGCGACATCGTCGTCGCGCCGCCGGCAACGTACTGTCCGCACCACCCGGTGGCGATGACGCCGGCCACGCTGCCCGGCATCGGCGAGGTGGTCTCCTTCACCACGTTGCACACGCCGCCCACCGGGTTCCGCTCGCCGCTGCACATCGCCATCGTCGAGCTTCGCGGCGGCGGCCGCTTCGTCTGCCACGGCGCCGACACCCGCGGGCTCAAGATCGGCGCCCGGGTGGCGATCGAGGCGATCGACAACGTCTACTATTTCTCCCACCTGGGGGCGATGGAGCGGGCGCGGCTGTTCTGGCGGCGCACCGGCCACGCCGGCGACCGCGTCAACGCGATCGCGCGGAGCCTCGCCAAGCGGGTGTGGAAGGGGAGGCAACGTGCCGCGAGCTGACCGTCCACTGGCAGGGGTGCGCGTCCTGGATCTGACCCGGGTGCTGGCCGGGCCGTTCTGCTCGATGATCCTGGGCGACATGGGCGCCGAGGTGATCAAGGTCGAGGAGCCGGGCAAGGGCGACGACACGCGCTCGTGGCCGCCGTTCCTCGGCGGCGAGGCGACGTACTTCCTCTCGGTGAACCGCAACAAGCAGAGCCTCACGCTCAACCTCAAGGCCCCCGAGGGACGCGACATCCTCACGCGCCTGGCCCGCAAGAGCGACGTCGTGCTGGAGAACTTTCGCACCGGCACGATGGAGCGCCTCGGTCTCGGCTACAAGACGCTGGCCAAGCTCAACCCCAAGCTCGTCTACTGCGCGATCTCGGGCTTCGGCGAGTCGGGGCCGGAGGCCGGGCGGGCCGGGTACGATCTCGTCGTGCAGGCCGAGTCGGGCATCATGGACATCACCGGCTTCGAGGACGGCCCGCCGGTGAAGGTCGGCACGTCGATCGCGGACCTCGTGGCCGGCATGTCGGCGGCCCACGGCATCACGCTGGCGCTGCTGGCGCGTCACCGCACGAAGCGCGGCCAGAAGGTCGAGATCTCCATGCAGGACGCGATGGCGGCGCTGCTCACCTACCAGGCCGGCATCTATTTCGGCACCGGCAACAAGCCGGGCCGGCGCGGCAACACGCATCCGTCGATCGTGCCCTACGAGGTCTTCCGCGCCGCCGACGCCTATCTCACCCTCGGCGTCGCCAACAACTCGCTGTGGGAGCGCTGCTGCGCGGCGCTCGAGCACCCCGAGCTGATGAAGGATCCGCGCTACGCGACCGAGGCCGCCCGCGTGCAGAACCGCGACGTGCTGGTGCCTCGCCTCAACGAGATCCTCGGCACCCGGTCGGCCAACGACTGGCTGAAGCGCTTCGAGGAGGTCGGCGTGCCGGCCGGCCGCATCCGCACGGTGGCCGAGGTGTGCGAGAGCGCCCACCTCAAGGCGCGGGGGATGATCGTCACCCTGCCGCATCCCAAGGCCGGCGCGCTGCGGATGCTCGGCGTGCCGGTGCGCCTGCACGCCACACCCGGCAAGGCGGCCACGGCGCCGCCGCTGCTCGGCCAGCACACCGAGCGCGTGCTGCGGGGCGTGCTCGGGCTCGAGCGCGCCCAGGTGGCCCGCCTGCGCGCCGCCGGCGTGGTGTGAGCGTGGACCTCACCCCGGTCGCGCTGGCGGGCAAGTGGCTGACGCTCGAGCCGCTGCAGGAGCGCCACGCGGCCGATCTGTTCGCGGCGATGCAGGACGAGGATGTGTGCCGCTACCTGGCGTGGCCGCCGCCGGCGAGGATCAAGGACACCCAGGCCCTCGTGCGCGACGCCCTCGAGGCGATGGCTCGCGGGCAGACGCTGGCCTTCGCCCAGATCTGGAACGAGACCGGCCGCACGATCGGATCCACCCGTCTGCTCGACGTCCGCCCGGCCGACCGCCAGGTCGAGATCGGCTCGACCTTCCTGGCCCGGGCGTACTGGCGCACGCCGGCCAACACGGAGT
>JBGPZN010000434.1:0-3344 GCA_041493815.1 Methylomirabilia bacterium | reverse complement strand
TGCCGCGTCCATCCCCGCGCGTGGAGGCCGGTGTCGACGACCAGCCGGAAGGCGCGGAACCGCTCGGCGTAGAGCATGCCGAGCCGGTCGCGGCGGTTGCCGTACAGGCCGAGCTCGGCGCCGAGCGCCTCGGCGTAGAGCGCCCAGCCCTCGCCGAACGCGACGTACCATCCGAAGCGGCGGAAGCCGGGGAGCGCGGCGTTCTCGCGTTGCAGGGTCATCTGCAAGTGGTGTCCCGGGACGGTCTCGTGCAGGAAGAGGCTGCGGTTGACGAACGCCGGGCCGCCGTCGCTCAGCTCGGCGGTGTTCAGGTAGAAGACGCCCAGGCGCGAGCCGTCGAGCGAGGGCGCCTCGTAGCTCGACGGCATGGAGCGCTCGCGGAAGGCCTCGATGGGGCGGGTCTCGAAGCCGGCCCGGGGAAAGCGCCCGAACGCCGCCGGCAGCGCGGCTTCGACCGAGGCGCGCAGGGCGGCGTAGGCCGCCAGGAGCTCGGCGCTCGTGCGGTAGGGCGATAACTGCGGATCGCCGGCAGCGGCGATCTCCGCGCGCAGCCGGTCGATCTCGCGTCGGATTCTCGCCACCTCGCCGACGCCGATCTCGTGGATCTCGTCGGCCGTCAGCGTCGTCGTGGTCGCCGAGCGGATCGCGTGCGTGTACATCTCGCGCCCGCCGGGCAGGTCGGCGAAGCCGGAGGACGTCCGGCAGCGCGGCAGGTACTCGTCGTGGACGAAGGCCCGCAGCCGGCGGTACGCGGGCACGATCCTGTCCCGGATCGCGGCGACGTATTTGTCCTCCAGCGCGCGGCGGGTCTCGCCGTCGAAGCTCGCCGGGAAGTTCCGGATGGGCTCGTAGAACATGCTCGCGCGCGGATCCTCCATGATGTGGGCGTCGAGCTGGGGGACGACCTTCAGCATGGCCTCGCGCGGCTGCGTGATACCGCGCTCGATCCCGACCCGCATGCTGGCGATGGCCGTGTCCATCCAGATCACGAAGCCGTCGATGCGGCCCAGGAAGTCCTCATAGTTCCGCACCGTCTTGAACGGATGGCTGCCGCGCCCGGCGCCGACGACGGGGAAGTTGCCGGGCCACGTCCGGCCGGTCTGATTGACCGGCAGCAGGTGCCAGGGCAAGGCGAGGCTCTGGATGCACGTGTCGAGCCGATGCTCCAGGATGTCGCGCGTGAGCCGCTCCTGCTCCGCGAGAGCGGACGGGTCGATCCGCCGGAGCTCGGCCCGGTAGCGCACGCACAGCGCGTTCATGCCGCCGCGGTACTCCTCGCCGATGTCGTTGGCCAGCACCCGGTCGTACTGGCGCAGGCCGCGCTCGCTGGCGGTGAACGGGTAGTAGGGCGTCACGTCCCGGTCGTAGCCGCGCACGAGGTCGACCAGCCGGGACGGCGGCTCGGAGAGCGGCCGCACGCAGGCGTGGGACACCGGCACGAGCGCGACGAGGGCCGTGACCGCGAGCCAGCGTCCGGGGGATCGCATGATTTGACCGCCTCCGCCGCGACGATTATAGTCGCGTCTCCTGGTCACGATGAGTGCTCGCGCCGCCGCCGGGCCGCGCAGAAGGGCCGGAAGAGGCGTGCTCGCGTGAGGCTCGCGGGGAAGATCGCGATCGTGACCGGCACCAGCCCGAACATCGGCGGCGGCATCGCCCAGGGGTTGGCCGACGAAGGCGCCCGGGTCGCGTGCGTCGACCTCGTTGCCGACAACGCCCGGCAGTGCGCCGACTGGATCAAGGGCCGCGGCGGAGAGTCGCTCGGCCTGACCTGCGACGTCACCGATGAAGCGCAGGTGCAGGCGATGGTCGGCCGCGTCCGGGAGGCCTGGGGCGGCGTCGACGTCCTCGTCAATAACGCGGGCATCCTCGGCGGCCTCAGCGTGCTCGAGATGCCGCTCGAGCGCTGGACGCGGCAGCTCGCCGTCAACCTGAACGGCACGTTCCTCTGCACCAAGCACGTCGCCCGCCTGATGGTCGAGCGGGGCACGCGCGGCAGTATCATCGTGATCGTCTCCACGGCCGGACACCAGGGCCAGGCCGGGAACATCGGCTATTGCACGAGCAAGAGCGGGCTCCTCAACTTCACCCGGGCCGCCGCGATGGACCTGGCCCGGCACGGCATCCGCGTCAACAGCCTCACGCCGACGGCCACCGACGTCGAGGAGGGGCTGGAGCGGGCCGAGGCCTGGGGCCGGGAGCGTCAGGAGCGGCGCGGCCGCATGCTCGATTTCCAGAAGATGGTGCCGATGGGTCGGCTACCGAGCCCGCAGCACTACGCGAAGGCGGCCGTGTTCCTCGCCTCTGACGACGCGGAGATGATCACGGGCTTCGACCTGCGCGTGGACGCCGGCGCAATCGCCAAGTACTGGCCGTGGATCCCGCAGGCTTGAATGGAGAAAGCAATGACGAACACCGTGGGATTCATCGGGCTCGGCGCGATGGGTGGGCCGATGGCGCTCAATCTGGTCAAGCACGGCTTCTTGCTGGTGGTGCACGATATCGACCTGGCGAAGGCCGAGCGCCTGCGGGTGCAGGGCGCCGCCGTGGCCGAGTCCGCCGAGGCCGTCGCCGCCGCCGTCTCGCGCACCATCTGCATGGTGGAGACGACGGCGCAGGCCGAGGCCGTCATCGCCGGCGAGCACGGCATCATCCAGCGCGCGCGGCCCGGCCACATCGTGGCCTGCATGAGCACGATCGATCCGCTGGCGGCGCGGCGGCTTGGCGAGGCGCTGGGCGCCCGCGGCATCGCCATGGTTGACGCGCCGGTGAGCGGCGGCACCGAGCGGGCGGCGTCCGGCGAGCTGTCGGTCATCTGCGGCGGCTCCGTTGAGACCGTGAAGGCCTGCGACGATCTCTTCCGCGCGATGGGCAGGAACGTCTTCCACGTGGGCGCGCTCGGCCAGGGCCTGGCCATGAAGCTCGTCAACAACATGCTCGTCCAGGTCAACACGGTCGCCGTCGCCGAGGCGCTGGTGCTGGGCGTGAAGGCCGGGCTCGATCCGCAGACGATCTACGACGTCGTGCGCGTGAGCACCGGGACCAGCTTCGCGTTCGAGACCCGGGTGCCGCGCATCCTGAAGCGCGATTTCGCGCCGGGCGGGACGATCGACATCTCGTTCAAGGACCAGGAGCTGGAGACGCAGTTCGCCAAGCAGCTCGGGGTGCCGGTGCTGCTGGCCAACGTCAGCCAGCAGGTCTACCAGATGGCGCGGGCGGCCGGGCTCAACAAGGAGGACGGCTCCGCGATCGTCAAGGTGCTCGAGCGACTGGCGGGCGTGACCGTCAAGGGCGGGGCCTGAGCCGATGGCGACCTACGTGCTGATCCACGGGGCGTACCAGGG
>JBGPZN010000552.1:0-2488 GCA_041493815.1 Methylomirabilia bacterium | reverse complement strand
GATCCTCGAGGATGCCGCCCTCGTAGGAGACGTGGAAGAGGTTGCGGTCCATGCTGTACGGCCGCTCGGCGGTGACCGGTACGGCGATGTCGTGGGCCCGGGCGAACTCGAGCAGCGCAGTGCGCGAGGTGAGATCCCACTCGCGCCAGGGCGCGATCACCGTCAGCTGCGGCGCCAGCGCGGCGTAGGTCAGCTCGAAGCGCACCTGGTCGTTGCCCTTGCCCGTCGCTCCGTGGGCCACCGCGTCGGCGCCTTCCTTGAGCGCCACCTCGACCTGGGCCTGGGCGATGAGCGGCCGCGCGATCGACGTGCCGAGCAGGTAGGCGCCCTCGTAGACCGCGGCGCCCCGCAGCATCGGGAAGATGAAGTCGCGCACGAACGTCTCGCGCAGGTCGACGATGTGCACGGCGCCGGCGCCGGTCTTCTTCGCCTTGTCGCGCACGGTGATGAGCTCCTCGCCCTGCCCCAGGTCGGCGCAGAAGGCCACCACCTCGCACCGGTAGTGCTCGATGAGCCAGCGCAGGATGACGGAGGTGTCGAGGCCGCCCGAATAGGCGAGGACGACTCGCTTCACCTCAGGCATCGTCGAGCGAGCCTCCCAGCAGCTCGAAGATCACCGCCTTCTGGGCGTGCAGCCGGTTCTCCGATTGCTCCAGCACGATGGAGCGCGGCCCGTCCAGCACGGCGTCGGTGATTTCCTCGCCGCGGTGCGCGGGCAGGCAGTGCATGACCAGCGCGCCCGGCTTGGCGAAGCCGACCAGCGTGTCGTTGAGCTGGTAGCGGCTGAACGCCTCCGTGCGCTGCACGCGCTCGGCCTCCTGCCCCATGCTGACCCACACGTCGGTGTAGACCACGTCGGCGCCGGTGGCGGCCTCCTTCGCGTCGTACGTCATCTCCAGCTTGCCGCCCAGCTTGCGCACGGTCGCCTGGACGCCGGCGTTCGGCTCGTAGCCGGGCGGGCAGGCCACGACCATCGAGGCGCCGACCAGGGCGCCGGCCAGCAGGACGGAGTGGCAGACGTTGTTGCCATCGCCGATCCAGGCCAGCCGCATGGACGCCAGGTCGACGCCGCGCTCCCACAGCGTGAAGTAGTCGGCGAGCGCCTGGCAGGGATGCTCGAAGTCGCTGAGGCCGTTGATCACCGGTACCGTCGCGTTGCGGGCCAGGCCCTCGACGGTGGCGTGGGAGTACACGCGGGCGGCGATGCCGTCCACCCACCGCGAGAGGTTGCGGGCGACGTCGGGCACCGACTCACGGGTGCCGAGACCGATCTCGTGGCCCGAGAGGTACACGGCCCGGCCGCCGAGCTGCACGATGCCGACCTCGAAGGTCACCCGTGTGCGCAGCGACTGCTTCTCGAAGATCAGCGCCAGCGAGCGGCCGGCCAGCGGGGCCGCCCGCCGTCCGGCCTTCCACCGCTGCTTGAGGTCGGCCGCCAGCGCGAAGAGCTTGAGGATCCGCTCGCGGGAGAGATCGGCGATCGAGAGAAAGTCCTTGTTCACTTGGCGGCGGCGGCCAGCGCGCCGCCCAGGATTTCCAGCGCCCGCTTGCAGTCGGCCGACTCGACGATGAGCGGCGGCGCCAGGCGCACGACCTTCTCACCGGCGGTGAGGACGAGCAGGCCCGCCTCGCGGCAGGCGTCCGTCACGGGGGCGGCCGGTGTGGTCAGCTCGATGCCGATGAGCAGGCCGCGGCCACGCACCTCCTTGATCACCGGCAGCTTCTTCTGCAGCTCGCGCGCGCCGTCCATCAGCTCGCGCCCGCGGTGCTCGGCCCGCTCGGGCAGCTTGTCGCCGATGATGGTCGTCAGCGTGGCCAGCGCCACCGAACTCACGAAGGCCGAGCCGGCGAAGGTCGAGCCGTGGCTGCCGGGGGTCAGCGCGCTGGCAACGTCCTCGCGGCACAGCATGGCGCCGATCGGGATGCCATTCGCGAGGGCTTTGGCCAGCGTCATGACATCGGGCTCGACGCCCCAATGCTGGTAGGCCCACAGCCGTCCCGTGCGGCCCACGCCGGTCTGAACCTCGTCGAAGATCAGCAACGCACCAGACTGATCGCACAGCTTGCGCAGGCCGGGCAGGTAGCCGTCGTCGGGGATGTTCACGCCGCCCTCGCCCTGGATCGGCTCCACCAGGATGGCGGCGGTGTGGCTGTCCAGCGCGCGCTCCATCGCCCGCAGATCGTTGTAGGGCACGTGCTTGAAGCCCGGCATGAGCGGCTCGAAGCCGTGATGGTACTTCGGCTGGCCGGTGGCGCTGACGGTGGCCAGCGTGCGCCCGTGGAACGAGTTGTTCGTGGCGATAACCTCGTAGCGGTCGGTGGACAGCCGCTCCTTGGCGTACTTGCGTACGACCTTCAGCGCGGCCTCGTTGGCCTCCGCCCCCGAGTTGCAGAAGAACACGCGGTCGGCGAACGAGTGCTCGACCAGCAGCTTGGCCAGGTGCACCTGGGGCGCGTTGTGGAAGATGTTGGAGACGTGCAGCAGGGT
>JBGPZN010000566.1:0-2399 GCA_041493815.1 Methylomirabilia bacterium | reverse complement strand
TCGAGCGTGGCGTCGCCGGCCACCGTGAGTGCGAGCGCCCTGTCGTGGCTGGCGGTCACCCGCAGATCGGCCCGGCTCAGCGTTCCCCGCACGCGCGCCGCGATCGGCAGCCAGGGCTGCAGCAATGCGAGGTCGGCGCCGCCGAGGCCCAGCGCGACCTCGGTGCGCCGGCGAGCGGGATCGATGGTGCCCCGCGCGGAGACTGCGGCGCCGGCGACCGAGGCCGACAGCGTCACGTCGGCGGCGCCGTCACCGGGCCAGGTCAGGTTGCGCGCGCTGACGGCCAGGCGAGCCACCTCCAGGCGAGCGCCGCTGGCCGCGTCGCCGAGCGTGGCGCGGCCGCCGTCGATCTCGAGGCGCGCGATCCGGACGTCGGGCACCGGGCGGGGTGGTGCGCTCGTCTCGATCCGCGTCTGGACGACGGCACCCTGCGGCTCGGGCGGCGGGCGCCAGAGTGCGGCGAGTCCGAGGCCGCCGGTGGCATCGCGCTCGATCGTCGCCGAGGGCTGGGTGATCGCCAGGCGGTCGACCGTGACGCGGGCGGGCCACGTGTAGGCCAGCCCGGTGAGCGCGACCCGAGCGGCGCCGGCGAGCGTGCGGGTGCCGTCGCCGACGGCCAGCCGGTCGACCCGAGCGTCACCGGTGACGGCGAGCGAGAAGGTCCCGGCGTCGCGCGCCACCACCCGGACGTCGGCGGTGCCGGCGCCGGCCAGGCGACCCGTGATCGGCAGGTCGCGCGCGAACGACGCCAGCTCCAGCCCGCGGGCCCGCACCCGCACCTCGGCGCGACGCGGCGTCAGCCCGGCGGTCCCCGAGACGTCCACCTCGCCGCCACCGGGGACGTTGGCATGGACGGCGAGCTGGGCCGAGCCCTGCGCCGCATCCTCGATGCCGCTGACGGTGACCGTCAGGTCGGAGAAGGTCAGCGGCCGCGGCGGCGTCGTGGCGGGATCGAGCACCGTCACGTCACCACCCAGGCTCGCGTAGCGCAGCGCGACTGCGCCGGGACGCTGGTGCAGCTCGCGAATCAGCAGCCGCAGCTCGGGCACCGTGACCGCGTCGCCCTGATCCCCCCGCCGGTGCAGGGCGAAGCCAGTGACGACCGCGTCGGCGTCGAGCGTGGTGCCCTCCCGGGCATCCACGACGATGCCGAGGCCGGCATCGAGCGTTCCGCGCTCGAGCCGGAGAGGCCCGCTGCCCGGCAGGTAGAGCGCCGGTAGGCGGAGATCGAGATCGCGGACGTTGACGGTGGCGCGCAGGGAGACGGGCGCCAGCCGCAGGTCCTCGACGCGGACCGTGACGAGCGCACCGGCGATCTCCGTCGAGCCGAACGCCGTCCCGCGGCGCGCCAGGGTCGAGACGTTGCTCGCGTCGAGCCGGATGTCGTCCGACCGCCACGTGCGCGGCGGACTCAGCATCCGATCTTCCAGCGCGAGCCACCCGCCGTCGATCGTGAAGCGGTCGACGGAGACGTCGAGCAGCCGTCGGCCCGAGGCGGGCCGGTCGAGAAGATCCGAGACGTTGAAACGGCCGGGCGCCACCCGGACGATGCGCACGTGGCCACCGCCGAGCGTGAGGCTCTCGATCCACAGGTGCCGCCTCAGTAGCGCGACCGGGTGGAAGCGGCCCTCGAGGCGATCGAGCTCGGCGAGCAGGCCGCCGTCGCGATCGGTCACGCGCAGCCCCCGCATGCTGAAGCGGCCGGTGGTCAGGCTCACGTCGAGGGCCTGGACGCTGACGGGACGGCCCGTGAGCGACTGCAGCTGCCAGACGGCGAGCTGACGCGCGTAGCGTGGCAGCAGCGCGATCGCCGCCGCCGCCAGCAGGACAGCGGTGGTGACGAGCAGCGCCAGGAAGAGCCAGACGACGCGGCGGCGAGTCACGAGGCCCAGCATGCCCAGACATGGCGTGCGCGAGCAACTTGCTCGTGGGCCGGGACAGCCGGTATCCTCGCCGACATGACTACCGATCCCATCGACCTCGATACCCTCCGCCGCGGTGCCCAGCTCGCCGGCTTCGACTGGAGCGATGCGGAGCTGCAGGAGATCCGACCCCAGGTCGAGGCGGCGCTCCGATTGCTACACGTTCTCGAGACCGTTGACGTCGGCGGCGTCGAGCCAACGACGCACTACCGGACGGTCTGACGTGGCCGAGCTATTCTGGGCCTCCATGACCGAGCTGGCGCTGATGATCGCCTCCAAGGCGGTCTCGCCGGTCGAGGTCGTCCGCGCCCACCTGGACCGCATCACCGCCCTCGATCCGGCGCTGCGCGCCTACATCACGGTCTGCGGCGACGCCGCGCTTAGTGCCGCGCGCGCAGCGGAGGGCGCGCTGATGGCGGGCCGCCCGCTGGGGCCGCTGCACGGCGTGCCGTACGCGCTCAAGGATCTCTACGACAC
>JBGPZN010000605.1:0-2213 GCA_041493815.1 Methylomirabilia bacterium | reverse complement strand
CGAGTAGATCAGCTTGATGTCGGCCGGGTAGCCGCCGGCCTTGCCGCGCGTGAGGAGGTCGGCCATCTGCGAGGAGGCCACGCGCGCCCCGGCGGGGTTCGTGCCGGCCGGCAGCGGCCGGATGCCGCCGCGCCCGGTGGCGCCGTTGCTGGTGCCGGAGTTGCCGCCGGGCACACCGACGTTGCCGGTCATCGCGGCCAGCGCGTAGGCCGCGCGATGGAACTGCTCGCCGTGGATCGTCCGGCCGGGCGCGTAGCCGGTCTGCAGCGCGGCCGGCTTGCTGGTGGCGAACTCGACGGCGAGCCGGTGCAGGGTGGCCGCCGGAACGCCGGTGATCTGCGCCGCCCACTCCGGCGTCTTGCGCACGCCGTCCACGTGACCCATCAGGTACGCGCGATAGGAGGCGCCGGCCGGCGCGTCCGGGGGCAGGTGCGCCTCGTCGAAGCCGAGCACGTGACGGTCGAGATAGGCCTGATCGTGCAGTCCCTCGCTCGCGATCACGTAGGCCATCGCGATGAGCGCGGCGGTGTCCGTCGAGGGGCGGATGAAGACGTGCTCGTCGGCCAGCTCGTGGCTCGTCCGCGTCAGGCGCGGGTCGACGCACACGATGCGCACGCCCTGCCGCTTGGCCAGCTTCAGATACTGATGCGTCCCGGTGCCGAACGTGCCGTCGGCCGGGCTCCACCCCCACATGAGGATCAGCCGCGAGTTGACGTAGTCGGTCGGCTCGCGCCCCGCGCTCTTGTAGTCGGCCTTGGTGCCGTAGGTGGCCCGGACCGAGAACACCTCGGCCTCGGCCGAGATGTTCGACCACAGCTCGGTGCAGCCGCCGAACATGTGCAGCATCCGCTGGACGACGCCGCGGCCGTGCAGCATCGACAGGCTGCCGGTTCGCGAGCAGTCCAGGATGGCGGCTGGCCCATAGGTGTCGCGCACGCGACGCAGCTGATGGGCGACCTCGTCCAGCGCCTCGTCCCAGCCGATCTGCTCGAACTGGCCGCTTCCGCGCGGCCCCACCCGGCGCATCGGGTGGCGCAGCCGGTCGGGGTGGTTGACGCGCTCGGCCTGGCCGAAGCCCCGCACGCACGCGTGCAGCGGCGGCATCTCGGGCGTCCACTTGCGGGGGTCGGTGCTGATCTTGACGATCTGGCCGTGGCGCACGTGGGCGTTGACGATGCAGCGCCCGCCGCAGTTGTGGCCGCAGGTGCTGGTGAAAATCGCCTCGCCGGGGGCCGGCGCCACGCGCGGCGCCTCGTAGATCGTCCGGGGAATCATGGCGCCAGGATAGCACCCCGGAGCGCGGAGAGGGGCGCGCCTGGGCCCCCCCTCCGCGCCGGGACCGTCAGCTATTCGTCGTTGTCGTCGTCCTCGTCGTCACGCTCGTGCTTGTGGTGCTCGTCCCGCCCGATGTCGGGATCCACGAACATGGCCAGGAGCTGTCCGCCCTCGACCAGCTCGGGGTCGCTGCTGGCCTTGTGGGCCTGGACATCGAGCAGGAACCAGCCACGGCCAAGGATGTGGCTGGCGTCGATGAGGCCGGAGGACTCCTCGTCCTGGGTGAGGAACGTTGGGTTGCTGGGCAGCGTGGGGTCGAAGAACTTCGGGTTGTGCGCGGCGATCTGCATGAGCTCGCCGGTGCCGATCTGGTAGAGCCAGATCTTGGCGACCCGCAGGGTGTTGCCGGGGTCCTCGTCCATGAGGATGCGGCCCCAGCGATCGATGGTCACGTTGTCGAGCATGCCGTGGCCCTCGTCGCCCTTGAGCAGGATCTCGATGGTGCCGCCCCGCTCGGGACGCTCGATGTCGTCGAAGTGCAGGTGCCACAGGCGGCAGTTGGTGGTCAGGCTGGCCGTGGTGACGAAGTAGTAGTTGTCGCGGTGCCGCAGGCGCGGGTCCCACGCGCCGTCCTCGCACCGCTGGAAGCGCGTGACACCGTTGGTGATGGACGCCTGCTCGAGCGCCAGGCCGTCCAGGCTGGAGACGTCGCCGAGGTCGAACAGGCTGAAGCGTCCCGAGCCGACGAAGCCGGTCGTCGCGGTACCGAGCCCGAACTCGTTGCTCTCCTCGGCCACCGGCTGCCCCTTGACCGAGACCTTGAGGCCGTACAGCGTGCTGTTGGTCAGGCCCGCCTGCTCGACGGGATGCCCGCGCCGCGTCTTGGTGCCGACGTAGACGTACACCTCGCTCGGAAAGCTCGCCGCGACGGGGGCCGT
>JBGPZN010000236.1:0-5698 GCA_041493815.1 Methylomirabilia bacterium | reverse complement strand
TTCGCCACCGGTCAGGTGTGGGCCGAGAAGCGCGGCGACCGCGATTCCTCCAGCGCGTGCCTGGCGTGGTCGGAGACGTGGGTGAAGCCGCGCGCCTGACCGAGGTGACGGTCGGCCGGCAGGCCATCGAGAAGACGCACGCGGTCATCCGGCCGCACGTCCGGGTCACGCCGGTCCTGGAGCTGAGCGGGGCCGACGTGGGCCTGGCGCCGTTTCCGCTCACCCTCAAGCTCGAGCTGCTGCAGCACTCCGGGTCGTTCAAGGCCCGTGGCGCCTTCGCCAATCTGCTGCTGCGCGAGATCCCGGCCGCCGGCGTCGTCGCCGCGTCCGGCGGCAACCACGGCGCCGCCGTCGCCTACGCGGCGATGCGCCTGGGCGTGCGCGCGAAGATCTTCGTTCCCACGGTCTCGTCGCCGGCCAAGATCGAGCGCATCCGCGTGTACGGCGCCGACCTCGTCGTGGGCGGCGAGCGCTACGCCGACGCGCTGGCGGCCAGCGAGGCGTGGGTGCGCGATTCCGGCGCCCTGCCGGTGCACGCGTACGATCAGGCCGAGACGCTGCTGGGGCAGGGAACGCTCGGCCTCGAGCTGAGCGGCCAGGCGCCCTCGCTCGATACGCTGCTGGTGGCCGTCGGCGGCGGCGGGCTGATCGGCGGCGTCGCCGCGTGGTATGCGGGCCGCGTCCGCGTGATCGGCGTCGAGCCGGAGGCGGCGCCGACGCTGACGGAGGCGCTGAAGGCCGGCGCGCCGGTCGATGCGCCGGCCGGCGGCATCGCCGCCGACTCGCTGGCGCCCCGGCGGGTGGGCACGCTGATGTTCCCGATCGCGCGCGACCACGTGGCGCGCGTGGTGCTGGTGGCCGACGACGCGATCCGCGCGGCCCAGCAGCGGCTGTGGGAGGCGGTCCGCGTCGTCGCCGAGCCCGGCGGCGCCGCGGCGTTCGCCGCGCTCCTGGCCGGCGTCTATGTTCCGGCGCCCGGCGAGCGCGTCGGCGTCGTCCTCAGCGGTGGCAACACGACCGCGGTGGACTTCGCGCGGTGAGGCTGGCCGGAGCGATCTTCGATCTCGACGGCACGCTGGCCGACACGCTGCCGGCGTGCTACGCCGCGTTCCGCGCCGCCTGCGAGCGGACCGGGGGGCCGGTGTACACCGACGCGCAGATCCGCGGGCTCTTCGGACCGAGCGAGGAGGGCATGGTGCAGCGGGCGATGCCGCACTGCTGGCGGGAAGCGCTCGCGGCGTTCCTCGACGAGTACCGGCGCCACCTGACCCTGTGCCCCGGCGTGTTCCCCTCGATCGCCTCGGCGCTGGACCGGCTCCGCGAGCGACGGATCTCGCTGGCGCTGGTGACGGGCAAGGGCCCGGAGACCACGGCGATGTCGCTGATCCACTTCGGCCTCGACGGAACGTTCGAGGCGGTCGAGACCGGCTCCCCCGCGGGCGTGGTGAAGGCGGCCGCCATCGGCCGCATCGTCGCCGCCTGGGGCGTCGCGCCCGGCGAGGTCATCTACGTCGGCGACGCGGTCGCCGACATGCACGCGGCCCGCGAGGCCGGCGTGCTGCCCATCGCCGCCGCGTGGGCACCGAGCGCGATCGAGGCCGAGCTGGCGGCCACGCAGCCGCACGCGCTGTTCACGGACGCCGCCGAGTTCGAGGCGTGGCTGGTCAGTGCAGACGCGCCATCACCTGCTCGGCGAAGGTCCGGAGGATCGACTCCCGCTCGATGAACCCCGGGCCGGGGCTCTGCGGCAGGATGATGATGCGCGCGATCTCCGGCACGCTCATCACGCGCCGCACCTGCTCGCGGACCTCGTCGGGCGTGCCGGCCAGCGCCATCATGTCCACGAAGCGGTCGGGCACGAGCTCGCGATGGCGCGAGGCCGCCGTCGCGTGCTGGTAAGAGTCGTAGGCGTCGCGTAGTCGCCGCACCGCCGCCTGATCCTCGGGCCCGAGCGCGACCGGCAGGGGATGGCGCATCGCCGAGGCCACGCGCCCGCGCACGTGATCGCGGGCCAGCGCGCGGTCGCGATCGACCGCGGTCGGCGTCCACAGCAGCACCTCGAGGTCGGCCAACCGTCGCTGCCGCTGCGCCGCGCCGTGGGCCACGTGCTCCAGCCCCGCGCGCAGGATGGCGGGATCGGTGCCCGCGTACATGATGACGCCGTCGCCGAGGCGCCCGGCCGCCTCGAGCATCCGCGGGCCGGAGCCGGCGACGAAGATCGGGATCTGGCGCGCCCCGTCCAGCCAGGCCAGGCGACTCTCGACCCCGCTGTCCAGCCGCGCGGTGCCCCCGGCCAGCAGCCGCCGGATCGAGGTCGTCATCGTCTCCAGCGTCGCGATGTGGGCGGCGCGCTGCACGCTCATGCCCATTGTCTCGGCGCTGCTGCCGCCGGTGCCGATGCCGAGCACGATGCGGCCGGGCGCCATCTCCTCCAGCGTGGCGATGGCGCTGGCGGTGACCGACCAGTGGCGGGTGTGGGGGACGGTGACGCCGGGGCCGAGCTTGATCCGGGTGGTGCCGAGCGCGCAGGCGGCGAGCGTGACCCACAGCTCGCGGCAGACGAGGTGCGAGTCGGTGATCCACACGGTGTCATAGCCGAGGGCTTCGGCGAGCTGGGCCTGGCGGACGACCGTTGCGACCGGCTGGTTGTTGAGGATACCGACGTCGAACTTCACGGTTGGTGCGGGCTGCTGAACGCGCCCCGATCGGGGACGTGTTCAGCAGCCCGTCGAGTCCGCTGTTCCGCTACACCGTGACGGGCTTGTAGGTGGGCGTACGCCACTCGGGGTGGCGGGTGTCGACGCCCTTGACGAGATCCAGGTACGCGGAGGAAATGCGCTTCGTCACCGGGCCGACGTCGCCCGATGCCAGGCCGAAGCGGTCGATCGACAGGATCGGCGTGATCTCGTAGCCGCTGCCGCAGAAGAACGCCTCCTCGGCGACGTAGAGCTCGGTGCGATCGACGTCGCGCTCGACGACCTCCATGCCGAGCACCTGCGGGCAGATGTACTCGATCAGCGTGGTGCGCGTGATCGACTCGAGAATATCGCTGCTGGTCGTCGGCGTGACGATGCGGCCCTTGCGGACCATGAAGAACGTCGCGCCGCTGCCCTCGGCCACCTTGCCGTGGCGGTTCAGGAAGATCGGCTGGTCGTAGCCGTCGGCCTTGGCCTGCAGCGTGGCGAGCCGTCCGTTCTGGTAGTTGGAGCCGGACTTCAGCCGGATCGGGATGGCGTTGTCGGACGTGCGCGTCCACGACGACACGCAGCACTTCAGCCCGTTGCCCTCCATCACCCGCGGCCGCTTGCGCGGGTTGATGTACAGGCCGGTGGGCGTGGTGGCGTCCAGCCCCGGCGCGGCCACGTAGGCGACCATGTGCATGTGGACGTCCTCGCGGAGCTGGTTGCCCGAGAGGAGCGTGCGTACGGCCTCGAAGAGGTCGTCGTCGCTGTAGGGCACGGTGAAGCGCATCATCTTCATCGACTCGCGCAGCCGCGTGAAGTGGTCGGCCAGGCGAAAGCCGTACATCTCGCCGTCGCGCTCGTTCCAGTACGCGCGCAGGCCCTCGAAGACGTTGGTGGCGTAGAAGACCGCCGCGCTGTTGACCGGGAGCACCGCCTGCTCCTGGGGCACGAGCCGCCCGTTCATCCAGATATTGAATGTCGCCATGTCCGCTCCTCTGCGATCGACGTGAGTTGCTGAAGCGACACTAGACGACGCCCGGTCGTGAGTCAACCGCTTGACCGGCGGGCGCGCCGCCCGATTTCTGACCAGCACTCACCGCGAAGCGCCCGACCGACCACCCGGTCGTGATCATCAACTGTCTGACTTCTCTACGATTATTCCAAGACTTGGTCTGGCATCCGGGTTGCGTTCTCACCGGGCCATGGACGACCGAACCGGTGACCAGCCCACCCAGCAGGACGGGGCGATGGTGACCTCATTCCTGGCCGCCGTCGACGCGGCGCTGGCGACGGGCGACGTGACGGCTGCGATGCGCGTGTGGCACGCTGCCTACGGTGCCACCATCGGAAGCCGCCGCTGGGAGGGCTTCGCGGACGCCGGCGACGCCTACCTGCGCATCGCGCGCGCGTCCGGCTCGCCGGCCGGCGGGATCTCGCGGGCTCGCGATCTCTACCTCTCGGCGCTCTTCCGGGCCAGCGGCGCGGGCTCGCTCGACGGCGTGCTGCGCCTCGCCTCGGCCTTCGCCGAGCTCGGCGACGACGAGGTCGTCACCCACTCGCTCCGCATCGCCCGCCGCCTGGCCGGCGGCAACCCGGGCCCCGAGGTGCGCGAGCGCCTCGACACGCTGCAGACCCGCTCCCCCGCTGCCCCGACGCGCTAACGGCCGACAGGATGCCCGACACCGCCGGCGGCAAGCTACACATGGTTGCCCGGAGGCGCGCCGCGCGCGTTCGCCAAGTGCTCGACTTACCGAGCCCTGCTTGGCCAAGAGATCTGGCATCGACGTTGCGGTGTCCCGGAGCTGACGACTCGGGGGCCCACCCGCAGGCTAGAGGAGACCGGGTCATGGTGACCGGCAAGACGGTGGGAGCGGTGCTCGGTGGCCTTGGACTGGTGCTGGCGAGCGCGCTGATAAGCCGTGCGGTGAGCGCACCGCGCGTCCTCGAGTTGCCAGCGGTGAGGGGCGGCGCCGCGCCGTGGGCGGCGCACCTGGCCACCGTCGACACCGCGCTGGCGGTGGGCGACGTACCGGCTGCGCTGTCGGCGTGGCACGAGGCGTATGGCGCGGCGCTGGGTAGCCGGCGCTGGGAGGGTTTCGCCGACGCCGGCGACGCGTATCTCCGCATCGGCCACGCCTCGAGCGCACCGGCCAGCGCGGTGCCGCGCGCCCGCGACCTCTATCTGTCGGCGCTCTTCCGCGCTCGCGACGCCGGCTCGCTCGACGGCGTGCTGCGCATCGCCGCCGCCTTCGCGGCCCTCGGCGACCACGACGTCGCGGCGCAGGCACTGCGCATGGCCCGTCGCCTCGCCGGCCCGCATCCAGCCCCGTCGCTACGCGATCGCCTGGCCGGGCTAGAAAGCCGGACCCCCGCTATCTCCGCCTTCTAGTGGCGCGACATCGGCCGACATATACGGCCAATTCACCGAGGGGCTCGACGCGGCCGGCCTGCGTGACGCCAAGAAGTTGCTCGACACGTCTCGGGCTCTTACCCCCCAGAGACGGACAAGCGCGACCTGGCGCTGGCCCCTCAGCTCATCGACACGCTCGCGACCGCCGGGGACCCGACCCGCTACCGCGACAACGGAGTAGTCGTCCTGACCGGCGGCTTGAAGACTGAGCGACGAAGGCAGGTAGCTCCCCTGCGCGAGGGGTAGGGGCAGATCCTATCGGGCCTGCGCCGCTCGCGGCCGCGATCCTAGATTCGACGAGAGCGGTCGTCGGGTCGGCCGACATCCCGCCTGACCTACTTCTTGACCAATAGCTCCTTACTTCTTCGCGGCGTCTAGCGCGTCTTCTTGATCGTGGTGGTCGCCGCCTTGAGCTGCGTGACCGCGACGAGCGCGCCAATACCATTCAGCCCGCCGCCACGCACGTTGCCGCTCTTGCCCTTCGGGAGATTCAGGTCACGGACGTCTCGCTTCGCTCTACCGGACCGTATGGACGTGCTCTTCTTGGCCATGACACCGGCTCCCTTCTGGATCGCTCGCGGTCTTCAGAAGCCGATTGCCTGGG
>JBGPZN010000255.1:0-5370 GCA_041493815.1 Methylomirabilia bacterium | reverse complement strand
GAAGCTACGCGCCCGCGCGTAGCCCGGGCTGGCGCTCGTCTCGAGCACGAGCCGCTCGCCGCCGCGCGTGCGCACGAACGCCTCGGCGTGCGCCTGCAAGGCGCGCCCGACCCCGCGGCCCTGGGCGATCGGGTGGACGCAGATCCAGTAGAGATGCCACGTGCCTTGTGTGAGCGGCGTCTGGCCCACGCAGACGTACCCGCGCACACGCCCCTGCACCTCGGCGGCGAACAGCGGGTAGTCACCGTCGAGACCGCCGGACAGGCCGGCGTCGAGAACTTCCAGGGCGACGCGAACCTCCTCCTCCGTGAACGCGCCGCAGGCCACGAGCGCGTCCTGGACCTCGGGGCGATCGTCGGGCCGCAGCTCGCGAACCGTCACGCCCACGTGAGCTGGGCGCGGACGAAGCGTTCCCACGTCCACCCGGCCTCCATCACCGCCCGATGGATGCCGACCTCGGGCGCGATCTCGGGGTTGGGATTGACGTCCAGCACGCGTGGCTCACCGGCGGCGTCGAGCCTCACGTCCACGCGCACGTAGCCGCGCGCGCCGACCGCCCGCCAGGCTCCCCGCGCGGCGGCGACGATCGCCGCTCGCAGAGCATCGTCGAGGTCGAGCTCGTAGGAGAGCGGGGAGTTGGCGAAGTCGGCGCTCTCGACGTCCCACTTGGCCGCGTAGGTGTTCAGCCGGAGCCCAGCTTGGAACAGCGTCTCGCCGATCGACACGTGCTCCGGCGCAGCACCTCCCCAGAGCGAGACGACGAACTCGCGGCCGGGCAGGAACTCCTGGATCACCACCGGACCCCCGATCCGCGCGCGGATACGCGCCAGCGCGCGCTCGTTCTCGCAGATCGAGTCGTGATCGATGCCCGCCGAGCCGTCTTGATCCGCCGGCTTGACGATGCACGGGAAGCGGCCCTCACGCGGCACCGGCACGTCCATGCCGGCCAGCACGACGCCGACCCGATCCTTGCGCCGGCAGAGGGCCAGCGTCTCGCTGCCCGAACCGGTGAAGCGGACGCCCGCCCACTCGAGGAGTGCGGCAACGTGGGGCTCCAGCTCGGGACGGCCGAGCGGAGCCTCGCAGAGGTTGAAGACCACGTCGGGGGCGTGGGCGTCCAGCAGCGCCAGGATCTCGTGCGGCTCGCCGCGCACCTGGGCTACGGCAGCTCCGAGCAAGACCTCGGCGATCCCCTGCGCCGCCGGCTGCAGATCGAACTCCCACACGCGCCGCCCCGGGGCGACGGCTTCCGGCGGCGCGGTGTGCAGAATCAGCACGTTCATCGCGGCGGCGAGTGCGTCGCTCAGACGATCCGCACGCCCGTGCGCTTCGCGGCGTCCAGTAGCACACCCTGGACGAGGCGATCGTACGAGCGCGTCGGCGCGGCGAGGATGACGAGGTCGCTGTTGTCGGGGTCGAGGCCGGGCAGCGGGTTGCACTCGATGAAGCGCGGAGCGCCCGCCGCGTCGAGCCGGAAGTCGACCCGCGCGAAGTCACGGCACCCGAGCAGGCGGTAGGCGAGGAGCGCGAGCCGGCGGAGCGTGTCGAGGACGGCCGCCGGCAGGCGCGGCGGCACGTGATAGCGCACGCGCCGGCGCCAGTCGCGCTTGACCTCGACCGAGTACACGAACGGAGAGCCGGCGTCGGCCGGCGCGATCTCCATCAATCCCAAGATTTCTGCGCCGGCACCGTTGCCGGTGACGCCGACGGTGACCTCGGCGCCGGGCAAGTATTCCTCGACCAGCACGGGACAGCCGTAGCGGGCCCGG
The DNA here is from genome assembly GCA_041493815.1 of Methylomirabilia bacterium. Classification (GTDB taxonomy): domain Bacteria; phylum Methylomirabilota; class Methylomirabilia; order Rokubacteriales; family CSP1-6; genus AR5. Next base: position 3,601 of record JBGPZN010000255.1, on the reverse strand, counting down.
AGCCAGCGGCTGCGCTCGACGGCGCCGGCGACGTCGTAGACCACCGCCCCTTCGCGGATGCCCGTGCTCGATCCCTCGTCGTTGGGCTTGACGATGACCGGGCAGCGCAACGACGCCAGCCCCCGGCCGTCGTCCTCGCCGTCGAGCAGGACGGCGGGCGCGACCGGTACCTCGGGCGACACCGCGCGGCGGGCGAGCGCCTTGTCGAGGGTGAGCGCGAGGGTGAGCGCGTCGGAGCCGGTGATGGGAACGCCGAGCAGTTCACACACGGCAGCGGGGATGGCCTCGCGGCAGCGGCGGCCCGAGCCCTCCGCGATGTTGAACGCGAAGTCGTATCGCCCCTCGTCCAGCCGCCACGGCAGGCGCCGGTCGACCGGCACGGCGTCGACCTTGACGCCCAGCGCTTCGATCGCCCGGGTGATGGCGGTGATGGTCTCGGGGCGATCGAACTCCTCGAAGGCGTCGTCCGGCAGGGCGGGCGGGGTCGGGTCGGGTCGCGGATTGTGCAGGAGCGCGATCTTCATCGGGCCGGCCCGGGCCGGCCCGAGCGCGCCGGCGCCCGCTCGGCGTCGCCCCAGAACCACTCGACGGTGGCCTCGGCCCGACGCGCCGCCAGCCACTCGTCGAACAGGATCCCGGTGATCAGCTCGCGCGTCGGCGCGTCGAGCCGCGGGCGCGTGATCCGAAGCACGCGCACGACGTCCCAGCCATGAGCGCTCTCTCTCGGGCCCAGCACCCGTCCGGGCGATGCGGCGAAGATTGCCCGGGCGTATCCCGACGCCAGGTCCCGGCGCTGGACGGTCTCGACCTCGCTGCTCGTCGGCGCGATCCCGCCGGCCGCGATCGCCTCTTCGAGGGCCTGCGCCATCGTCACCCCGCTCCGTCGCAGCCGGCGCGCGAGGTGGCTGGCGGCGTTCCGGTCGGTCAGCCGCGCCCGTGCGACCGTCGCCGTGTCGAGCTGGCGGCGATGGCGCGCGAAGTACGCGTCGACCCGGCCGCCGGCAATTCGCTTCCGCAGCTTGGCCGCGATCACCTGTCGCCGGTTCTCGTGCTCGAGATCGTCGGCCGTCCAGCCGCGCCGGTGCAGCCACGCATCGGTGTCCGGGACCGAGGCGAGGCCGCGCGCCTGGCGGAACGCGTCGACCGCTCGCCGCACCTCGTCGTCCGACGCCTCGATGCCGTGCGCGTCCACGGCCTCGCGAACCAGGCAGCCGTCCACCAGGCTCGTCAGCAGGCCCGCGTCGTACCAGAGGGCGTCGAGGTAGCCCATCACCGTCTGCATGTTCAGCGTGCGGCCGTTGACCCGCAGCAGATCGCTTTCGCGCGCGTGATGGGCATGGCGGAGCGCCCACGGCAGGCCGCGGTCCGGCGACCAGGCCAGCGAGACGGTGCCGGCGCCGGCCAGCCGGAGCAGCGCGTCGTAGTGAATGGCGCCGGAGCCGCTCTCCACCTCCCACGTCAGCGCCATGTCGATGCCGCGCCGGCCCCCCGCGAGACGATGAAGACCGGCCGCCGCCGCGGCCGGGAGCGTTCCCGTCTGACCGAGTCTCACGAGGTACCGCAGCGTGGCCACGAGGGCAGTGTCGACCGCACGGGGAATCCGCGCGGGGGCAAGGCGCGCCGCTCGTGGCACGAGCGGCGGTGCCGCGGGCGGCGTCGACGGCGGGACGGAGGCGACCGGGCTCGGGCCCGGCGCCACGGCCGACGGCGATGCCGTCGCCTCGCCCGCCATGAGCACGTCGGCGATGGCGTCGCCGATGGGCAGCCCGGTGGTGCGCTGCATCCAGAGCCAGGCGCCGTTCGGATTGATCTCGAGGAAGACATATCGTCCGTCCGGCGTGAGGATCAGGTCGAGGGCGCCGAAGCGGAGTCCGAGGCGCCGCACCAGCTCGACGCAGCGCGCGGCGACGGGGGCCGGCAGGTCGTGGACGACATAGCGCCCGTGGTGATGATCGCCACGGCGCCAGTCGCGGCGGGTGTGGTTCGTCCACTGCGACTGCATGGCCACCGGGAACACGCGATCGCCGACAACGGTGACGCGCAGCTCGACGCGCTTGTCCACGTACGGCTGCACGGTGACCGGGCAATGGCGGATCGCGTCGGCGTAGCCCACGTCGCGATTGGCCACGACTTCGGTCAGGACGTACGCGGTGTAGCCCTCGGCGCGGTCGACCGGCAGGAGGCGGTTGTGCACCGTCTTGGTGACGATGGCGCCGTTGTGGCGGCGATGGAAGGCGAGAAAGTCCTGGGGGCTGTTCGTGATCAGCGTGGGCGGAATCTCGAATCCGACGTCGGCGGCCACCTGGAGCTGCAGGGGCTTGTGCTCCGCTCGCAGCTCCTGCCAGCGCGGGCCCGGCAGCCACACGCACTCGAGCAGCGCGGTCATCCCGACCCAGGCGTCAGCCGTCTCCTGCCGGGCGTAGTCACGCGCCTCGGCTGGCAGATCGGCAGCAGGGGCGGGTGGCCGCGAGCGCCGCGACCACGCGGCGGTGACCGCACGGAGATCGACCTCGGTATCGCGCAGACGAAGCACCGGCCGCGCGCGGATCCCGGGCTCGTAGGCCACCGAGAGCTGACCCCGGGCGGGCAGCTCGGCGAGGTCGAGCCACAGCACGGACGCCCCCCGTCGTCGGAGCTCGGGCTCGACGGCGGCCACGTGATCGTCGTCCGGTGCCGCCACGATCAGAATCATCGCGATCGCTCAGGCCGGGCGCGAGCCGACGACGTCCGCGTAGAGCGCCGTCTGCTGGAAGAAGTGGCGCAGCACGTAGTGCTCGTTGACGTCGTGCTGCTGGTTGTCGCTGTTGGCGGCCGGGATCCACAGCGCCGGGATGCCGAGCGTCTCCGTGAACACCCACAGCGGCAGCGTTCCGCCCAGCGTGGGGAGCGCCACCGGCTCGGCGTCGCCGTGCTGCTCGAGCAGGCGCAGGAGCCAGCCGAACTCCGGTCGGGTCGGCGAGGTGTAGCTGGCCGGCTGGCTGGCAAAGCGCACGGAGAAGGTGATCCCCGGCGTGCGATCGCGGTGGTCGGCGACGACGCGCGTCACGATCTCCTCCATCGCCGCCGGCGGCGTGTCGGGGGTGACGCGGATGTCCAGGCGCGCGTGGGCGGTGCGGGGGATGATCGTGCGCCGCGCCGTGGGCGAGGCGCCGTCGCTCATGAAGTGGTTGATGTTCACCGTCGGGCGCAGGAACGGCTTCCAGACCGCGCGGTCCTCCCACTTGGCGAACATCTCGCTCGCCTCGCGGCGGAAGGCGTCGTGGCTCTCGCCGAAGGCGCGCACCCGCTCCTCGATGTCCTCGATGACCCGGGCCAGCGGGAGCACCGGGTTGGGCACGATGTTGCCGTAGTTGCCCGAGTGCAGCGAGGCCGGGCGGCCGTTGTCGGCGACGAGCTCGACGCCGACGAGGCCGCGCACGCCCATCACCAGCGTGGGCGCGTTCTTCTGCTTGGGCCCGTCGGAGCCGATCAGCACGTCGGCGGCCAGCCGGTCGCGATGGGCGCGCGCGATGGCGTCGAGGTTGGGGCTGCCGTGCTCCTCCTCGCCGTCGAGGATGATGCGCACCCGCCACTGCGCGCGCCCGGCCCGGGCGGCGTCGAG
>JBGPZN010000537.1:0-2575 GCA_041493815.1 Methylomirabilia bacterium | reverse complement strand
CGAGGATTTCTACCGCACGCGCAACCTGCTCGGTGCCCGCATCCTGCCGGAGGACGTGGCCCAGGCGGTGCTGTTCCTGGCCTCCGACCGCTCGGCCAAGACGACGGGCTGCACGCTGACGGTCGACGGCGGCGTCAAGGACGCTTTCCCTCGGTGACGCTACGGTTCGGCACCTCGCTGTCGCTCAAGCCCCCGGCCGAGCAGTTCGACCTGGTCCGGCGCGTCGAAGCGCTCGGCTTCGAGTCGGTGTGGACCGGCGATCACGTGTCCTTCCACGGACCGATCCACGAGTCGCTCACGCTGCTCGCGACCTACGTCCCGATCACCAGCCGCATCCGGCTCGGCACGGCGGTCTACCTGCTGGCGCTGCGCGCGCCCGCCATCGCCGCCAAGGCCACGGCGACGCTCGACGCGCTGTCGGGCGGCCGGTTGATCTTCGGCGTCGGCGTCGGCGGCGAGAACCCCAAGGAGTTCGAGCTGTGCGGCGTGCCGCACCGCGAGCGCGGAGCCCGCGTGAGCGAAGGCATCGACGTGGTGCGAGCGCTGTGGCGCGACACGCCGGCCAGCTTCAAGGGCCGCTTCACGCAGTTCGAGAACGTGTCGATCGATCCCAAGCCGGTGCAGCGGCCGGGCCCGCCGATCTGGATCGGCGGGCGCTCGGACGCCGCGCTGGCGCGGGCCGGCCGCCAGGGTGATGGCTGGATGTCCTACGTCGTCCAGCCGGAGCGCTACGGGCAGAGCGTCGACAAGATCCGGGCGGCCGCCCAGGCGGCGAGCCGGCGGCTCGACGACTTCGCGTTCGGCCATCTCGCCTTCATCACGCTCGGACGCGACTGGGAGTCGGCCAAGGCGGTGTGGGCCACGCACCTGTCGAAGCGCTACGCGCAGGACTTCGAGCCGCTGGCGCGCAAGTACGGCATCATCGGCACCCCCGAGCAGTGCGCCGAGCAGCTCGGACGCTTCGAGGCGGCCGGCTGCAACTACGTCATCTTCAACGTGATCGGCCCGCCCGAGGACGAGCGCGACCAGCTCGAGCGTATCGCCGCCGACGTTCTGCCGCGCTTGCGACACTAGCCCATGCCCGCGAAACCGGCGATGTGCCGGGCTCGCGTGACGGCGGTGCGCGCGCTCACTGCTGACGTCCGGGAAGTCGACCTCGCGATGATCGAGCCGCCCGCGCTCGCCTTCGAGGCCGGCCAGTGGGTGTCGGTGCCGTTCGGTCCCAAGATCGTGCGCGCCTACTCGATCGCCTCCACGCCGCGCTCGGCCTCGGTCATCACGCTCTGTGCCGACGTCGCGCCGGGCGGCCCGGGCTCGCGCTGGTTCCGCGAGCTCAGCCCGGGCGGGGAGGTCGAGTTCAAGGGGCCGCTGGGCGGCTTCGTCTTCGGGCGCGACGAGCCGCGCCGCCCGCTGTTCGTTGCCGAGGAGATCGGCATCGTGCCCATCCGCTCGATCCTCGCCGACCTCGACGACACGGGCTTCACCGGGCCCGCCACGCTCGTGTACGGGGCGCGCGATCCCGGCTGGCTCGTGTACGACGGCGAGTTCCGCGCGCGCGCCCGACGTCAGTCCGGGTTCGCGTATCATCCGGTCGTGGCCGCCGGGCAGGGGGAGCTCGGCGAGCCGGCGGCGCTCGTCGAGCGGCTCGTGAGCGACGTCGCCGGCCTGGTGGCGTACGTGGCCGGCGGCGAGGCGACGATCAAGCGGGTACGCGACGTGCTGATGGCCAAGGGGCTCGAGCGCAAGGCCGTCAAGTGGGAGAAGTTCTGGTGACGGCGTCTCGCATGAGAGGCGTGATTGTTCTCGGCGAGCGCTGCTGGTCTCGCAATCGGGCCCATTCGCGCTCATCGGCTACGGCAGAGCGACACATAGCGCCCAACGTTGACAGGAGGCCGGAATGAGAGCGACTCCTCTAGGCGTGCTCGGCGTGATAGCGACGCTTGTCCTCGTGCCGATCATGGCTGCCGGCCAGGAAGCCGCCGATCTCAGCGGCCGCTGGACCGGCGAGTGCTTCCGCTGTGCGGCGACTGGGTTCACCCTCGTGCTCGTCCAGGCGGGTAGCGAATTGACCGGCACACTCGCGGCGACCGGGACTCCGAACTTCGGGGATGGTGACAAGCCTATACTGAACGGGAAAATGGCGGATCGTAAGGTGACGTTTCAAGTTCGCGGCAATCCAGGGGATGTCTTCGACGTCGAGCTGACCGCGAGCCGTGACGCTAAGACGCTGAGTGGCAACGGCGACTACCGAGGGTCGTTCGGTCTTCGTTTCAGGCGGGCGCCGTAGCACATGGTTGATCTCACCGGCGGCGAGCTGGTCGCGCGGGTGCTCAAGCAGGCGGGCGTGGGGCACGTCTTCACCCTGTGCGGTGGGCACATCCTGCCGATCTACGACGGCTGCGTGAAGGACGGCATCGGCGTGATCGACGTCCGCCACGAGCAGGCCGCCGCCCACGCCGCCGACGCCTACGCACGGCTCACGCGCCACGTCGGGATCGCGATCGTCACCGCGGGCCCCGGCGTGACCGACGCCGTGACCGGTGTCGCCAACGCGTACGCCGCCCGCAGCCCGTTG
>JBGPZN010000429.1:0-3360 GCA_041493815.1 Methylomirabilia bacterium | reverse complement strand
CGCACGGTCGGCTGGGCCGCGCGCAGGAGCCAGCGCACCGCGCGGTGCGAGAGCGGTACCGGCAGCGCGGCCACGCGCAGCGTGTCGTACATCATCACGAAGAACACGCGGGTGGCCCGCGCGTCGAGCGGCAGCAGGAAGGTCCAGTACTTGATGCGGCCGCGGATGCCCGACCACTCGAAGGCGGCCCAGTGATACGGGTACGCGTAGCAGATGGTCATCGACGAGGGTGGCCCCGGGCGGCGTACGAGCGGCCCCACCCGGGCCTCGTAGCGGAGCAGCACGCGGTCCGCATCGGCGGCGCTCTTCAGCAGCCGCCCGGGGTGAAACGACGTGAAGCGCCGGTGCAGGTGCGCGTGGCTGAGGTCGCACAGGTTGTCGATGACCATCGAGTGGTGGGCGCGCCAGGTGAAGTCGATGGGCAGGTAGGCCCACGGGTCGCGCCCTTCCAGCTCGGGCACCTCGGGCAGCGGCACCTCCTCTGCGCGGGCGGGATTGCCGGGGAAGATCCACACGAACCCGTAGCGCGCCCGCACGGGATAGCCCTCCACGCCCGCGGACGGCCGCACCGCCCCGAAGCGGTCGCGGGTTGCCCGGCGATCGTCCACGGCGTGCAGCCCTCCGCCGGCGTCGCGCCAGAGCGCGATCGGCGTCCCCCAGAAGCGCGTCGGCAGGCTCGCGCCGGTTGGTAGCGCGCGCTCGTACTCCACCGCGTACCAGTGATCGGGATCGAGGCCGGCCGCCCGCACCCGCTGGCGCGGGTTCAGCGCCTCCGCGAACGCCGGCGGCGTCACGATGGGCTGCCCACCAGCGCCGGCGCGCTCATCACGGCCCGGCGGCGGCGCCGGTAGCGCACGACGCACGGGGGGCGCGGGCCCACGACGAACGTCGAGTAGTCCGGCGCGTGCCCGGGCCGCGCCAGCGTCAGCTCGAAGCGCTGGAAGAGCACCGACCAGATGACCTTGATCTGCTGCTGGGCGAACGTGGTACCGATGCACCGGTGGTGGCCGCCGCCGAAGCCGATGAGCGCGTGCTTCACGCGGCGGTCCTCCTGGCGCTCGGGGCCGAAGCGGTCGGGGTCGTAACGGTCGGGTTCGCGGAACACGTCGGCCAGACGATGGCCGGCGGCGGGCGACACCATCGCCATGTCGCCGGCCGGCACGACCCAGTCGCCGTACGCCAGGTCGCGCACCACGCGCCGCATGAGCATGATGAGCGGCGGGTGCATGCGCTCCGCCTCCTTGATGCACCGCTCGAGCACGACGAGCCGTCGCAGCGTGTCCAGATCGATCGGCCGCCCGTCGCCGAAGACGGTCCGCTGCTCGGCCAGCACCGCCGGCAGGTGCGCGGGGTGCTCGAGCAGGAGCAGCCCCGTCCACGCGCCCATCACCGCGCTGGTGTGCTGGCCCGCGAAGATGATGCCGAGCAGCATGCCGGTGATCTCGTCCTCGGTGAGCGCCCGGCCGTCGGCGTAGCGCGCGCCCATCAGCGTCTGCAGAAAGTCCTCGCCCTCGACGCCGCGCGCGCGCCGCTCGGCGATGACCGCGGCGATGAGGGCCGCGATCTTCACGCGCGCCCGGTCGCGCCGCCGGAACGCCGGCAACGGCAGGTGCGGGTTGAAGAACGCCAGCAGATTGATGCCGCCCTCGAGGTCGTGGTAGAGGTGCGCGACCTCGCGCGACACGCGGCGCCGCAGCTCCTCGCCGATCAGGCAGCGGGTGGCGATGAACACCGTCAGCTCGTTCATGGCGGCGGCCAGGTCGACCTCGCCGGCATCACCCCAGGCGTCGGTGTACGCCTCGGCCTCCTCCTGCATCACGCGCGCGTAGGTGCGCAGCCGCTCGTCGCGCAGGGCCGGGAAGAGGAAGCCCATCTGCTCGTCCAGCACCGCCGGCGGCACGTCGTAGACGACGCCGGGGCCGAAGATGGGCACCGTGAACTGGTAGACCTCGCGCGCGCTGAGCTGATCCGGGGGCGCGGTGAAGAACGCCGCTTGCGCGCGCGGGCCCAGCATCGCGGTGACGTGGGTGCCGGGGAGCCGAAACGAGAAGACCTCGCCCAGCTGCGCGTGGCCCCGCCGGAGCAGACCGACCGGGTCGCGGCGCAGCGTCAGCGCGTGGCCGAGGAGCGGCAGCCCTCCCGGCAGCCGCGGGGGGCGGCGCGGGCTCGTCCCCCTCACCGGCGGCCGAGCTTCCCGCGCCGCACGAAGTCCTCGTACGCCTCGCGCACCGCCTCCTCGACGGAGGACGGCTGGTAGCCGAGCTCGGTGCGCGCCTTGGTGATGTCGGCGCGGCGGTGCATCCGGAGGATTCGCACGGCGCCCGGCGTGAAGCGCGGCTCGACGTCGGGCGCGAATCGCATGACGAAGAAATTCACCGCCTCGGCGAGGCCGGTCATCACCGGCCCCGGCAGGCGCAGCCGCGGGCGCCGGCGGCCGGTGACGTCCTCGTAGACCGCCATCAGCTCGTCCACCGTCTTGAACGCGGTCGAGAAGATGTACTTGTGCCCGGTCCGTCCCTTGTCCATGGCCAGGCGGTGGCCCTGCACGATGTCGCGGGCGGCGACGAACTCGAAGCCGCCGGGGACGTACGCGCGCAGCCGGCCGCGCGCGAAGTCGAGCATGAGCTGGCCCATTCGCGAGGGCTTGTAGTCGTGCGGGCCCAGGATCGCGCACGAGGTGGCGATGACGACATCGAGGCCCTCGACGACCGCCTTGAGGCACTCGTGCTCGACCGCGACCTTGCTGCGCTGATACGGCAGCAGGCGCGCGAACGGATCGACGGGGACGCTCTCGTCGCTCGGGCGCGTGGGGTCGTGGCCGACCGCGCTGAACGAGCCGGTGACGACGACGCGCTCGACGCCCTCGTCGCCTGCGGCCCGCAGCAGGTGCCGCGTCCCCAGCACGTTGCTGGCGTAGATCTCGCGCTGCTGGCCCTCGGCGCTGGAAACCTTGGCCGCGCAGTGGTACACGCGCCGGCAGCCGCGCACGGCCCCCCGGACGGCGGCCGCGTCGCGCAGATCGCCCCCCGCCACCTCCACGTCGAGGCCCGCCAGCGCCTCGCCGCCACCGCCGGCCCGCTCGAGCACGCGGACCTGCTGGCCCTCGTCCAGCAGCCGCCGAACCAGATTGGCGCCGAGATGTCCACTCCCGCCGGTCACGAGCACACGCATGGGCCCCCAGAATGCTCCGCGCTCCCCCCGAGTTCAACGGGGGTTGTTATGATGCCGAACGAAGCACGTGGTGACGGAGCTGCGCGCGCGTCTGCTAGAGTGACGGCCGATGCTCCCGCGCGCCGCCCTCCTGCTCGCACTGCTGGCGGCGCTGGCGGCCTCGACGCCGGTCGGCGCCGAGGACGCCGT
>JBGPZN010000055.1:0-11613 GCA_041493815.1 Methylomirabilia bacterium | reverse complement strand
CGCCTGCTCGAGCGCGACGGTCAGGCGCTGCGCGGACAGCGCGGCCTCGCCGTGGACGTAGAGGATCGCGCGCGAGGCGCCGGCCGCGAACGCCGCGAGCAGCACCGCCTCCAGCAGGCGGTGCGGATCGCCCTCCATTAGATGGCGGTCCTTGAAGATGCCGGGCTCGCCCTCCTCGCCGTTGACGACGAGGTACTTCGGCGTGCCGGCGGCGGCGCGGCAGGCCGCCCACTTCACCGCGGTCTGGAAGTAGGCGCCGCCGCGCCCGGCCAGGCCGGCCGCACGCACCTCGTCGATGACCGCCTCGGGGCGGCCATCGTCCAGCGCGCGCGCGAAGGCCACGTAGGAGCCGTGGCGGAGCGCCTCGGCGACGTCGTACGGGTCGGCCAGGCCGCAGCGTTCCATGAGCACGTGCCGCTGCGGCGCCATGAACTCCGCGCCGACGGCGATCTCGTCCTCGGGGGCGGCGCCGGCCAGCGCGTTGAGCAGGCGGGGGACGGTGGCGGGCGTGACGGCGCCCGTCGTGAGCCTCGGCCGCCCGTCGCGCAGCACCTCGACGACCGGCTGCGCCCAGCACATGCCGTTGCAGCCGGCGGCCACCACCCGGAACGGCAGGCCGCGCCGCTCCGTCTCCGCCCGCAGGGCCTCGAAGGTCTCGGCGGCGCCGACGGCGAGGCCACAGGTGCCGAGCCCGACGGCCAGCCGCGCGCCGGTGCGCCGGCGTTCGGCCTCGCGCCTGAGGGCCGTGAACCGCACGCCCGGCGAACCGGTCACCGGCAGGACCGCCGGCGGACCGCCGTGCCCGGTCGGGGGCGACGCGGGGTACACGGCGGAGTCGGCCAGCAGCCCCTCGACGTCACGCGGCGTCACGCGGCCGCGATAGCCGTGATCGATCTCCACCACCGGCGCGCTGCCGCAGGCGAACGCGCAGTCGAGCTCCTCCAGCGTGCAGCTTCCGTCGGGCGTCGTCTGTCCCGCGCGGACACCGAGCCCGTGCTCGCACGCGGCGAGGACGTCGCGGGCGCCGCGGGCCAGGCAGGACACGCCGACGCACACGCGCACGAGCCGGCGCCCGGGCGCGGTCAGGCGCAGCTCGGGATAGTTGCTGGCGACGCCCCACACCTCGCTCGCCGGCACGCGCAGGTGGGCGGCGACCTGCGCGAGGGACTCGGGTGAGAGCCACCGCTCGGCGTGCTGCACGGCGTGCAGCGCCGGCAGCAGCCACGTCCGCTCGCGGGGAAACTGCGCCAGGGACTCGTGAGGCGCCATGTCGGCGATCGTACCGCCGGGCCGTTAGCGGTCCAGCCCCTCCACGAACTTCTGCAGCGTGGGACCCCACTTCGCCCACTCGGGTCCGCTGGCGACGTGACCGCACTCGGTATCGATCTCGAAGTACGACGCCGGAATGCCGGCCCGGGCGAGCGTGTCCATGACGCCGGGGGCGATCGAGGGCGGGAAGAGCTTGTCGGTGCGCGACAGCACGTACAGCACCTTGGCGCGAATCCGGGCGGCGTCGCGCGTGGCGTCGAAGCGCACGGAGGCCTTGCGCAGCGCGATGAGCGAGTTGGGGTCGAAGTCCTTCGCCCACGCCGCGGCCTGCCGGCCCAGCTCGGCCTCGCGCGCGGCGGGGTCGGCGATCGTGCGCGCCAGCAGCTCGTTGGTGCCGTACCGCTGCAGCGTCTCGACGCGGATCGCGGTCATCGTGTCGACGACGCCGCCGCGATCGTAGTGCCAGCCGTCGTTCCAGTCCGGGTGCGTGGCCAGGCGCTTGCGCAGCGTCTCGACGGCCTCCGGCCCCCCGCCGCCCTTGGGCGCGGTGACCACCGCCACGATGCCGTGCATGGCGTCGGGGTAGGTGACCGCCCACTGGAAGGCCTGGTAGCCGCCGAACGAGGGTCCGGCGACGGCGACGAGGTGCTTGACGCCGAGCGCGTCGAGCATCGCCTTCTGCGCGGCGACGATGTCACGCAGCGTGATGTCGGGAAAATCCGGGCCGTAAGGCTTGCCGGTCCTGGGATTGATACTCCCCGGCGCCGTGGAGCCGTAGGAGGAGCCGAGCATGTTGGAGGCGACGACGAAGTACCGGTTCGTGTCGATCGCCTTGCCGGGGCCGATGAGCCCGTCCCACCAGCCCGGCGCCGCGTCGGTGGGCGCGTGCTTGCCCGCCGCGTGCTGGCTGGAGGTGAAGCCGTGGGTGACGAGGATCGCGTTGCGCCCGTCCGCGGCCAGGCGGCCGTAGCTCTCGTAGGCGAGCGTGAGCTGGGGCAACGTCTGTCCGCTCTCGAGCCGGAAGTCGCGCGTGGTCCACGTGTGTTTCACGACTGACTCCATGCGGTGCGGGCCGACGAGGGCGGCGCCGTCCGAGCCGGGCGCGACCGTGCAACCCGTAAAGGTGAGCAGCAACCATCCGGCGAGCAGCGGTGCGCGACTCATGGCGGCCTCCCGCGACGGAAACTCGGCAGGCGGCAGCTTACCACGCGCCCCTCGCGCGTCGCGTCAGGCGGCGCCGACGTGGATGGCGATCGTGCCGAGGCCGAGGCGGCGATAGCGGACATCGCTCAACCCGGCGCGCCGCATGAGCTGGGCGAGCTGGGGCGGCGTGACGAAGCGCTCGACCGACTGCGGCAGGTAGGTGTAGGCCGCGCGGTCCCGGGCGACGACGGCGCCGATGAGCGGCACCACGCGGTTGAAGTACACGCCGAACATCGCGTCCCAGCCCGGCACGCCCGGGCGCGTGATCTCCAGCGCCGCCACCAGGCCGCCCGGCATCGTCACCCGCCGCATCTCCTCGAGCCCGGCCGCCAGGTCGGCGAGGTTGCGCAGCAGGAAGGCGGAGGTCACGCAGGCGAACGTCTTGTCGGCGAACGGCAGCGCCAGCGCGTCGGCGGCGAGCAGCGGCACCGCCCGCTCGCCGCGCGCACGCAGCTTGGCCCGCGCCTGCCGTAGCATCGCCTCGGAGAAATCGGCGCCGACGACCACGCGGCCGGGCGCGGCGGCGCGCACGGCCAGCGCGAGATCGCCGGTGCCGGTGGCCAGATCGAGCGCGAGCCCGGGCGGGGCGCCGGTGACGGCGGCGGCGGTGAGCCGGCGCCACGCGTGGTGGCGGCCGCCGGTCATCAGCGAGTTCATGAGGTCGTAGCGCCCGGCGATGCGCGTGAACATCGCGCGCACCGCCTCGGCCTTGGTCAGCGCCACAGCCCGGTCACGACGGCGACGAGCACGATCACCGCGATGTAGCCGTTGACGATGAAGAACGCCGGGTCCAGCCGCGAGAGATCGCCCGGCCGCACCAGCGAGTGCTCGTACACGAGCAGACCGACCACGACCAGCCAGCCCAGCCAGTAGAAGGCGCCGAGGCCCATCAGCACGCCGAGCCACGCCAGCGCGGCGGCGGTGAGCGCGTGGTTGAGCCGGGCCATGTCCAGCGCGGCGGCGATGCCGAAGCGCGCGGGAAACGAGTGCAGCCCCTGCGCGCGGTCGATTTCGACGTCCTGGCAGGCGTAGATGAGGTCGAAGCCGGCGATCCAGACGGTCAGGGCCAGCCACAGCGCGAAGGCCGGCGGCTCGAAGGCGCCGCGCACCGCGATCCAGCCGCCGGCGGCGGCGATGCCATCGGTGAAGCCGAGGATCCAGTGCGAGGTCCAGGTGAAGCGCTTGGTGTAGGAGTAGCCGACCAGGAACACGAGCGCGAGCGGCGCCAGCACCAGGCACAGCTGGTTCAGCATCGTCGCCGCCACCAGCATCAGCACGGCGCCGGCCCCGGCCAGCAGCCGCAGCTCCGACACCCACAGCACCCCGCGCGGCAGGTGGCGACCGGCGGTGCGCGGGTTGCGGGCGTCGATCCAGCGGTCCACCACGCGGTTGGACGCCATCGCGCACGTGCGGGCGCCGATCATTGCCGCCGTGACCCAGGCGACCGTCCACGTCCCCGGCCAGCCGGGCGCGGCCAGCAGCATGGCGATGTAGGCGAAGGGCAGGGCGAAGACGGTGTGCTCGAACTTGATGGCGTCGAGCAGGTGGCGCAGCTTGCTCAGAGCCCGTAGTCCTTCCAGCGGCGGGTGACGCGCTCGCGGACGTCCGCGCTCATGCGGATCTCGTCGGGCCACGCCTGGGTCACGTCGTCCAGCGGCCCCTTCTCGGTGGCGTCCACGCCGAGCTTGCCGCCGAAGCGGTGGCGGAGCGCGGCGTGATCGAGGTCGTCCATGGGCCCCTCGATGATCACGAGGTCACGGCGGGGATCGATGTTGCCGGTGGCCCGCCACGCCACCTCGGAGAGGTCGTGGACGTTCACGTGCTCGCTCACGACCACGATCGTCTTGGCCAGCATCATGAGCCCCATGCCCCACAGCGCCTGCATGACCTTGCGGGCTTGGCCCGGATAGCGCTTGCGGATGGAGACGATGACCAGATTGTGGAAGACGCCCTCGGCCGGCATGTTGACGTCGACGATCTCCGGGAGCATCAGCCGCATGATCGGCAGGAAGATGCGCTCGGTGGCCTTGCCCAGCCAGTAGTCCTCCTGCGGCGGTCGTCCGACGATCGTGGTGGGGTAGATCGGCCGCGCGCGCCGCGTGACCGCGGTCAGGTGGAACACCGGATAGTCGCGGGCCAGCGAGTAGTAACCGGTGTGGTCGCCGAACGGCCCCTCCAGCCGCTGCTCGCGCGGATCGACCCAGCCCTCCAGCACGATCTCGGCCTGCGCGGGCACTTCGAGGTCGTTCGTGCGGCAGCGCACCATCTCGACCCCGCCGCCGCGCAGCCAGCCGGCGAAGACGACCTCGTCGATGCCGGGCGGTAGCGGGGCCGACGCTGCGTAGATCAGCGCGGGGTCGCCGCCCAGCGCGATCGCGACGGGCATGCGGCTGGTCGCGCGGTGCTGGTGCTCGGCGCCGCCCTTGTGCGTCTGCCAGTGCATGCCGAGCGTACGGTCGTCGAACACCTGCAGGCGGTACATGCCGACGTTGCGGGCGCCGCTGACGGGATCGCGGGTGAACACGGCCGGCAGCGTGATGTAGCGCCCGCCGTCGCCCGGCCAGCATTGCAGGATCGGCAGCCCGGCCAGCGAGGGCGCCGCCGTCTCGACGATCTCCTGGCAGGGCGCCGTCTCCACGCGCCGCGGCGCCGCGCGGGCGACGTCGATCAGCGTGCCCACCTTGCGCAACCGCTCGCCGAAGCTGCCGGGCAGCCGGGCGTCGAGCAGCTTGGCCACGCGCTCGCCCAGCTCGTCCAGCCGCGCCACGCCCAGCGCCAGCGCCATGCGCGCCTCGGAGCCGAAGGCGTTGACGAGCACCGGCACGTCGAAGCCCTCGACGCGCTCGAAGAGCAGCGCCACGTTGCCCTCGCCGGGCGTCTTCGACACCCGGTCGACGATCTCGGTGATCTCGAGGTCGCGCGAGACGGGGGCCGTGATGCGGCGCAGCCCACCGTGCGTGTCCAGGCGCGCGACGAAGTCGCGCAGGTCGGTGAACGCCACGGGCTACTCCTGGCGGCCGGGGTCCTTCAGGTAGGCGACGATCCCGAATGCGATGGCCGGGACGCCGAGAACGATCGTGGTGATTTCCGGACGCATCGCGCGGCCATTATTGCACAGTGGCCAGGGCCCGGGCCGGGGGGGCTCCTCAGGCGGAAGCCGTCAGTCCTGGGTGCTCCAGCCACTCCCGAATGCTCGTCCACTCCACCGGCTTTGAGAAGACGACTTCCGCTCCGGCCTGGCGGGCCCTGGTCAGATATGGTTCAGGGTACCCCGTGATTGCGACCACGCGCGTCGGGCGGCGGGCCGTGGCGAGGATCTGACGGATCAACACGTCGCCCGGCATGTCCGGCAGGCCAAGATCGCTGAGGACCACGTCAAAGTCACGCCCGGCTGCCAGTTCGAGCGCCTCGCGCCCACTTCCCGTGGTCGTAACCTCGGCCCCTTCCGCGCGAAGTAGGAGGGTGAACACCTCGCGAAGGTCCGGGGCATCTTCGACCAGCAAGATCCGCATCTGGTGCAGGCTCATAGCCACATGAAGCTCTACAGCTATTAAGCAATAGGGATGCCACTACCCGGGCTGCCGGGTCAGTTATACTCGTGAAGCCCGTGGACCACTTCGGACACGGCCTCATCCAAGGTCTCGACGACGCGGTTGTCGTCACCGACGCCCATCTGGCCGTCGTCGCCTGGAACTGCGCCATGGAGCACCTCACCGGCGTTGCCCAGGCTGACGCGCTGGGACGGCCCGCCGAGCACCTGCTGGGCTTCCTGCGCGAGGCGGGCCTCGATTCGCTGCTGGCTCGCGCGAGGGGTGGGGAGGCGACGACGGTCGAGGCGCGGTGCGTGCTGCCGGGCCGCGCCGGCTACGCGTGGCTCGAGGCGCGCTACCTGCCGTGGCGCAATCCTGCCGGGGCGGTGGCCGGCGTCGTCGGCATCCACAACGACGTCACCGAGCGGCGCCAGCGCATGACGTTCGTGCGCGCGGTCGAGGCCGTCGGACAATCGCTCACGTCCTCCCTCGACCTCAACGAGGTGCTCGACACCATCGTCGGCAAGGCGCTGGAGGTCATGGGCGCGGAGTCGGCGATGGTCGTGTCGTGGGACCGCCGAGCCTCGCACCTCACCGTGCTCCGCGCGGCCGGCCGGCTCAGCGGTCAGTACGCCACCGCCGGCTCCATCCCGGTCGGCGGGGGCCCGATCAGCCGCACGATCCTGCACGGGGCGCCGACGTCCACGCCGAACATCCTGACCGACGGCGAGACGAGGCTGAGCCCGGAGCGCCGCGCCCAGATCGAGCGCGAGGGCTTCAAGGCCGTCGCCGCCGCGCCGCTGCGCTCCAAGGGGAGCGTGCACGGCGCGCTCGCCGTCCACTACTGGACCGAGCGCTCGTTCGCGGACGAGGAGGTCGGCGCGCTGCGGTGGCTGGCCGAGCAGGCGGCCCTGGCCATCGACAACGCGCGCGTGTACGCCGACGCGACCCGCCGGGCCGAGCGGCTGCGCGAGCTGGCCCAGGTCGAGCAGCTCCTCAGCGAGTCGCTCGTCGTCGACGACGTGCTGCGCCGCATCGCCCAGGCCGCCGCCCGCCTGCTCAACGCGCCCTCCGTGCAGCTGTGGACCGCCGATTCTGCCGAGCGGGTTCTGCGCCTGCAAGCCTCGTGGGTGGAGCCCGGCAGCGCCGACATCCGCATGCGCACCACGGTGGCGTTCGGCGAGGGCGTGGCCGGGCGCGTGGCCGAGTCCAAGAGTCCCATCTACGTCGACGACGTGGCCGGCGATGCCCGCGCGCTGTCGGCGGAGTGGGCGCGCGAGACCGGCATCCAGCGCTTGCTCTCGGTGCCCATCCTCAGCGGCGAGGACCTGCTCGGCGTGCTCGCGGTGCGCGCGCGCACCGACGAGCTGGCGACCGACGAGAACCACGCGCTCGTCGTCTCGCTGGCCGGGCGGGCGGCGGTCGCGCTGCAGAACGCGCGCTCCTACGCCGACGCCGTGCGCCGGGCCGGGCGCCTGCGCGACCTGGTGGCGGTGAGCCGCTCGATCAGTGCCTCGCTCGACGCCGGCGACGTGATGACCGGCATCGCGCAGGCCGCCGCCGGGCTGCGGGCCGGCGCGCTGTCGGCCGTGCACGTCTTCACCGAGGACCGCGTGTCGCTGCGGACGATGGCGGTCTCGAGCCCCGAGTGGGCCGACCTGCCGACCGAGCGCCCCGCCGGCGCCGGCCTGCCGGGCCTCGTCGTCGAGCAGCACGGCCCGGTGCTGGTCCCGCAGCCGTTGCAGCACCCCCGCACGATCGCGCGTTCGTGGTGGGAGCGGCGGCCGCGCTCGACCTACTACGGCGTGCCGATCGACGTGGGCGAGACCTTCGTCGGCGTGCTCGACTACGTCCTGCCCGAGGGGTTGCCCGACGCCGAGGAGCAGGAGGCGCTCCGCCTGCTGGCCGCACAGGCCGGCGTCGCCATCCGCAACGCCAACCTCTACCAGGCCGAGCGCGTGCAGGCCGAGCGCGTGCGGGCGCTGGCCACCGTCAACCAGCGCATCTCCAGCGCGCTCGAGCTGGACGTGCTGCTGCGGACCATCTCGGAGTCGGCCGCCCAGCTCACCGGCGTGCGGTTCGTCTCGTTCTGGCTGGCCGACGAGGCCACGCGCACGCTGACGTTCATGGGCGGCTCGATCGACGAGATCGCCGACGACTTTCCCCAGCGGACCGTCACCTACGACGAGGGCGGCGGCATCGGCTGGGTCGCGCGTACGCGCCAGCGGCTGCGGGTGGACGACGTCGCCGCCGATGCGCGCATCATCAACGTGGAGTGGTGGCGGCGGTGGGCGATGCACGGCTTCGTCGCCTACCCGGTGATGGCCGGCGACCAGCTCCTGGCCGTGCTGTCGCTCAGCCACGGGGAGGCCGTGCGCTTCACGCCCGACACCGCCGACGTCATCGAGATGTTCGTGGCCCAGGCCTCGGTGGCGATCCAGAACGCCCGTCTCTACCGCGAGGCCCAGCGCCGGCGCGACGTGGCCGAGGTGCTGGCGCGGGTGGGACGCGAGCTGACCGGCACCCTCGAGGCCGAGCGCATCGCCGCGCTGGTCACCCGCGGCATCGTGGACCTGCTCGGTGTGCAGGGCGCGGCGGTGTTCAGCTTCGAGCCCGAGGCCGGCACGCTGCACGAGATCGCCTCCCACGGCCCGGCCTCGTTCATCGTGCGCGGCGCCGTGCTGCCGCCCGGCGAGGGGATCGCCGGCCGCGCCGTCGCCGAGCGCAAGGTGGTGGTCACGCCCGACGTGCTGCGCGAGCCCCGGGTCGAGCACTCGCCCGAACAGCGTGCGGTCCTGATCGCGCACGACATCCGGGCCATGATCGGCATCCCGCTCTTCACCCACGACCGGATCATCGGCGCCCTCGCCGTCGGCGACCGCGCCGGCCGGGAGTTCAGCGCCGACGAGCTGCAGGCGGTGCAAGCCTTCGCCGACCAGACCGCGCTCGCGCTGGAGAACGCGCGCCTGTACGCCGCCGCCCAGGACAGCCTCACGCGATTGCGCGACACCCAGGCCCAGCTCGTGCAGGCGGCCAAGATGTCCGCGCTCGGCCAGCTCGTCTCCGGCGTCGCCCACGAGCTGAACAACCCGCTCAGCGTCATCATCGGCTACGGCCAGCTCCTGCTCGCGCGCGAGGTGCCCGACAGCCTGCGCCGGCCGGTCGAGCTGATGGTGGCCCAGGGCGACCGCATGGCGAAGATCGTGCGCAACCTGCTGTTCTTCGCGCGCCAGCGCCCCCCCGAGCGGGCCGCCGTCAATCTGCAGGCGGTCGTCGAGCAGACGCTGGCCCTGCGCATCAACCAGCTCACGCTGTCGGGCATCACCGTCGAGAGCGAGTTCGCGCCGCAGCTGCCCGAGATCACCGGCGACGCCCAGCAGCTCGAGCAGGTGTTTCTCAACCTGCTGCTCAACGCCGAGCAGGCGATCCTCGAGGCCAAGCCCCAGGGCCGCATCGTCGTCCGCACGCGGGCGAGCGAGGCGGGCGACTTCGTCTACGCCGACGTCATCGACGACGGCCCCGGCATCGCCTCCGATGCGATGCCGCGCGTCTTCGAGCCGTTCTTCACGACGAAGATGGTGGGCAGCGGCACCGGCCTCGGCCTCAGCGTGTCCTACGGCATCCTCGAAGAGCACGGCGGCCGCCTGAGCGTGCAGAGCCGCCGCGGCGAGACCATCTTCACCGTGGAGCTGCCGGTGAGCCTCGCGCTCGCGACCGCCGCCAAGCCGGCCTCGCGGCGCCTCGTGCCCCGCGGCGATGGGCGCGTGGCCCTGGTGGTCGAGGACGAGCCGAGCGTGCTGGACCTGATCGTCACGCTGCTCAAGGAGCACGGCTGGGCGGTGGACGTGGCCCACGGCGGCCACACAGGCCTGGAGTCCGTCGCCAAGCGGACCTACGATCTGATCATCTCCGATATGCGGATGCCCGACGGCGACGGTCAGGAGTTCTACACGAACGTGCGCGAGCGCAGCCCTGCCCTGGCCCGCCGCTTCATCTTCATCACGGGCGACACGGCCAACGTGGAGGCCTGGGACTTCCTGGAGGGCGCCGGCGTCCCCGTCATCGAGAAGCCGTTCTCGTCGGCCGTCTTCGAGGACGCCGTCGCCCGCGTCATGGCCGCCGCGCCGCCGCCGACCTCGTGAACCGCGCCGACCTCGTCGCCATCCTGGCCCGCGGCGCCGGCGGCTCCAAGGGCGCCGCCGAGCGCGCGCTGCGCGCGTTTCTCGGCGGCATCTGCGAGGGGTTGTGCGAGGGCGGAACCGTCACGATCAGCGGCTTCGGCACGTTCGTCGTCGCCCGCCGCGCGCCCCGCCGGGGTCGCCATCCGCGCACCGGCAAGGCCATCACCATCCCCTCCGCCCGCGTGCCGCGCTTCCGTCCGAGTCGGGGACTCAAGGCCGCGGTGCGCTAAGACTTTCCCCGGCCCGGCCTGTCAGGTATGCTGTAGCCCGCTGTCGCGCTGAGCGTCGTTGGGGGATAGTCTAGGGGTAGGACGCCAGGTTCTGGCCCTGGTGGCGGGGGTTCGAATCCTCCTCCCCCAGCCAGCTCACGCTCGCGGCCCCATCGTCTAGAGGCCTAGGACACGGCCCTCTCAAGGCTGAAACACGGGTCCGAATCCCGTTGGGGCCACCATTCGAATTCCGTTAGCGTTTTTGGCTCCAGGTTTTAGGAACATCCGAATGTTCCTTGAACCTGGAACGCGTGCGCATCTTCACTCGCTCAACATCCGCACTGAAATGTCTGCGCGATCGGGGCGAGCCCTGGCTCCTGGAGGTATTTGGTCCCCGCGAGACCGAACGGGCACCTGCCTGGGAAAGCGTGTTCGTCCGCCCGCCGCAGGTGCGTGATCAGAAAAACGCGCTCACCGGATGCATCCTCTGTTTGCACGAGGCGTTGCACCGCGCGCCAAAGCCGACCTGCGGGCGCGCATGTTCTCGCCACTGGGCGGCACCGGGGAGGATCCCGCCACCGGCAGCGCCAACGGGGCGCTGATCGCGCTGCTGGCGAGCCTCGACCCGGCTGCGGACACGGTCCTCGCCCTCGACGTCCTGCAGGGCGTGGAGATGGGCCGCCCGAGCCTCTTGAAGGTGAGCGCCGAGAAGACGGGCGGCGCGGTGACCCGCGCCCAGGTCGGCGGGCGCTGCGCCCCGGTGCCGAACGCGGGCCCGCCGCCCGGCACCGCGGCGGACTGGATCGCCTCCAGAGATCGTCCAGATTCTTGTCGCAGTCGTCCCGCATCCGAGCCACTTCCTCCTGATCGGTTACCGGCAAGCGAAGTTCGTCCTGGTCCAGCATGAGGCGAATGCGACCCACACAATCACCGGTGAGGCGACGACTTGTCGCGAAGACGAATGCCGGTCGGCTGGCGGCTTTCGGACGCGATCATCCAATGGCATCCACAAATGACGATGTCCGAAAACCGCTAGACGGCGACAATCCTCCAGGCGAGTATCTCCGCATGGATCTCGATCACGACGCGTGCTACCGCGCGATCGAGCTGCGCGATGCTCGCTTCGACGGCCGCTTCTTCACGGCCGTGAAGACGACGCGCACCTACTGCCGCCCGGTCTGTCCGGCGCGGACGCCGCGGTCGCAGAACGTGATGTTTTAT
>JBGPZN010000575.1:0-2334 GCA_041493815.1 Methylomirabilia bacterium | reverse complement strand
AGCGCCTGGATGCGATGCACCTCCTCGGCGAGGTTCACGAGATCGAAGTAGACGGCGAAGGCGGAGGCCGTGGCTCGCGCGGCGTCGCCCGAGAGGGCGGCGACCTCGGCGGCCAGGTGCTCGCCGGCCGCCTTGTCGTCGAGCCGCCGGGCCTTGGCCAGCGCGCGGATCCGCTCCTCGGTCTCGAACAGGTCCGGGGATTCCTGGGTGCGCAGCACCTCGCCCAGGGACTCCCCCAGCAGGTGGATGGTCGTCGACAGGTCCACGGCCCCAATCCTCCTCGCGTGCAACGGTCACGCCGCAGCCTGCGGCGGTGCAGGAGGCAGCCGGTACAACGACGGGTAGCGCCACCGGCCGCCAAAGTCAACCGATGAGCGCGGCGCCGTCCGTCGTACTATCGGCGCCGTGACGCCGGCGACCACCCCGAGCGAGCTGCTCAGCCGGGCCCGGGCGCTGCTGCCCGTGCTCCGCGAGCGCGCGGCCGCCACCGAGCGGCTGCGTCGGATTCCCGCGGAGACGGTGAAGGACCTGACGTCGTCCGGCCTCGTGCGGGCCGGCACGCCGCCGCGCTACGGTGGCCACGACGTGGACATCGACACCGGGCACGCGGTGGCCTGGGAGCTGGGCCGCGCGTGCGGCTCGACGGCCTGGTGCTGCTCGCTGTGGATCGTGCACAACTGGTGGCTCGGCCACTTTCCCGAGCGCGCCCAGCAGGACTTCTTCGCCAGCGGGCCGGACACGCTGTCGAGCACCTGCCTCAACCCGGCGGGGGGCAGGGCCGAGCCGGTGAGCGGCGGGTTCCGGGTCTCCGGCCGCTGGAGCTTCTCGAGCGGCTGCGATGCCTCGAGCTGGGCGATGGTCGCCGTGCCCGGCGTCGCGCCCGGCTCCATGCAGTGGCTGCTGCTCCCGCGCGCGGACTACGAGATCGTCGACACGTGGTTCGCCTCGGGCGTGCGCGGCTCGGGCAGCAACGACATCGTGGCTCGGGACGTCTTCGTGCCCGCCTACCGCCGGCTCGATCCCGAGCGCGCCGGCGACAGCGACCGGACCGGCTGGGAGCTGCATCGGCGCCCCAGCTATCGAGTGCCGCTACGATTGCTGACGGGCTGGGACCTGGCCGCGCCGCTCGTCGGCATCGCCCAGGGCGCCGTCGACGAGTTCACCGCACGGCTGCGCGGCACGTCGGGCCCCGGCCGGACGGCGGAGTCGGTGCCGCTACAGCTTCGCCTGGCCGAGGCCGCGGCCGAGGTGGACGCCGCGCGCACGCTGCATCGCCACGCCGTGCGCGAGATGATCGATCGGGCGGCGGCCGGCGAGACGTTCACCGACGCGGATCGCGCCCGCTATCGCCGGGACAAGGCCTTCCTGAGCAGGCTGTGCGTGCAGGCGGTCAATCGGCTCTTCGAGGCCGGCGGTGCTCGCGCCATCGTGGACGCCGAGCCGCTGCAGCGCTTCCATCGCGACGCCCACGCCGTCTCCCACCACGCGAATCTCGCCTGGGACGCCGCCGCCGAGGGCTTCGGCCGGGTGGCGCTGCTTGACAAGCCGTAGCGGGCCATCTGTAATGGCCCGCGCAGAGGACCCGATCGTGGTCGTCCAAAGGAGGATGTCCATGCCCCGTAGTGGCCTGAGCCGTCTCACGTGTGTGCTGATCGCGGCAACGATGGTGGTGGGCGCGTTCCTGGTCGTGGAGGCGCCGGCCCAGGCCAAGAAGCTGAAGATCGGGGTGATCTTCGACTACACCGGCCCGCTGGCCGGCGGGGGCTCCGACCTGCACGCGCTCGGCGCCAAGATCATGATCGACTACTTCGCCAAGAGAGGTGGCGTCGAGGGCTACGCGATCGAGGCTCTGTACGCCGACGCCCAGAGCAAGCCCGACGTTGCCATCAACGAGGCCGTGCGCCTGATCGAGCAG
The DNA here is from genome assembly GCA_041493815.1 of Methylomirabilia bacterium. Taxonomy (GTDB): domain Bacteria; phylum Methylomirabilota; class Methylomirabilia; order Rokubacteriales; family CSP1-6; genus AR5. The sequence continues at coordinate 419 of JBGPZN010000575.1, read as the reverse complement.
GAGAAGGTCGACATGCTGCTGGGCTTCTACTCCTCGGCCCAGTGCGTCCCGGCCGCCGCCCGCGTCGAGCAGCTGCACAAGTTCATGTGGATCACCACGTGCATCTCCTCCGCGGTGCTGGAGAACCGCAATCTCAAGTACGTGTTCCGCGTGCAGCCGAGCGGCCGGCAGTTCGGGCTGATGTCGATGGACTTCCTGGCCCAGAACGCCAAGGCCAAGCTGGGTAAGGAGCCCAAGGACGTCCGCGTGGCGATCATCCACGAGGACGGCGCCTACGGGGTGGACGTGTCGAAGGGCAACGAGGAGGGCGCCAAGAAGGCCGGCTTCAACATCGTGCTGAAGGAAGGCTACTCGGCGACGGCGCCCGATCTCTCGCCGATGGTGACCAAGCTCAAGCGGGGGCGCCCCGACGTCATCTT
>JBGPZN010000194.1:0-6474 GCA_041493815.1 Methylomirabilia bacterium | reverse complement strand
GAGCGTGACCGCGGCACGGCCGGTTCCGTCCTCTCGGCGCCGCGTCGTCGCCATCGCCCGCAACACGTTCCGCGAGGCCGTCCGGGACCGCGTGCTCTACAACCTCGTCCTCTTCGTCCTGTTGCTCAGCGTCGGCACGGTCTTCCTGGGGGCGGCGTCCGCCTCGCAGGACGCCAAGATCATCGTCGACTTCAGCCTCAGCGCCATGCTCCTGTTCGGCGCGTTCATCGCGATCTTCGTCGGCGTCGGGCTGGTGTGGAAGGAGATCGAGCGCCGCACGCTCTACGCGATCTTCGCCAAGCCGGTCGGACGGGGCGAGTTCATCCTCGGCAAGTACCTCGGGCTGTGCGTCACGCTGGCCCTCAACGTGGCGGTGATGGGCGCCGGGGTGACGCTGGTGCTGCTGTACGTCGCGCGCGGAAGCACGCCGTTGCTGCTCGCGCTGTGGCCGACGGTGGCCCTCATCTACCTGGAGCTGACGATCCTCACCGCGGTGGCGCTGCTGTTCTCCGCGTTCTCGTCGCCGATCTTCGCGTTGTTTGGCTCGCTGGCCGTGTTCCTCATCGGCCACTTCACGTCGGACCTCAAGGGGTTCGCCGGGCTGGTCGACGCCCCCCTCGTCCGCGCCGCGCTCGTCGCCCTCTACTACGCGCTGCCGAACCTCTCGACCTTCAGCCTCATCACGCCGGCCGCCCACGGGATCGCGCCCCCGCCCCTGTACCTGGCGGGCGCGCTCGTCTACGCCGCCGCCTGGGACGTCGCCCTGCTGGCGGCGGCGGCGCTGCTCTTCGCGCGCCGTGATTTCCGGTGAGGCCGGCGTGAGCGCCACGCCGCGGCCGGCGCGGGGCCGGAGCCTGGCCCTGGCCCTCGCACTGGTGTTGGGGTTCGGCGCCAGCGTGGCCATGGCGCGCGTCCTCGACGCCGGGCGGCCCGGGCTGCGCGCCGCCGTCGAGGACGAGGCGCCCTACCTGGCGCCGGAGGCCGCCCGGCGCCTGACCGTCGGCTTCGGCGGCCCCGTGGCGGACTGGTACTGGCTCACCGCGCTGCAATACGTCGGCCGCAAGATCGAGGAGCAGACGCGGACGGGCCCTCGCGAGGCCTCGCCGCCGATCGAGCTCGACCGACTCAAGGCGGTCAATCCGCGGGTGCTCGTCCGCCTCTTCGACCTGATCACGACCCTGGATCCCCGCTTCACCGCCGTGTACGAGTTCGCCGCCGTCGTGCTGCCGGCGGTCGACGTGCAGGCCGCGGTGGCGCTGCTGGAGAAGGGGATCCAGGCGAATCCGGACCAGTGGTTCTTGCACCAGCAGATCGCCTACATCTACTGGCAGCGGGGCGACTACCTGGCGGCGGCCGACGCGTTCCGGCGCGGCGCGCGCATGACCACGGCCGCGTGGATGGAGCACATGGCCGAGCGGATGGAGCGCCAGGGCGACGATCCGCACGTCGCGCGCGCGATGTACGCGCGCATGTACGAGCAGGCGCAGGACGAGCAGGTCAGGCAGTGGGCGCTCAAGCGCCTCATGGAGCTGCGCTCGCTGCAGGAGCGCGCCGCCATCCGCGGCGTGCTGAGCGGCTTCGTGAGCGCGACCGGGCGGTGCCCGCAGGCGTGGACCGACGTCACACCCGGCCTGCGGGCGGCCGGCCTCACCGTCGACCCCCAGGGCCCGCCGCTCGATCCCTCGGGCGCGCCCTACGTGCTGGTGCTGGGCCCGCGGGGTTGCGACGTGAGCCTCCACCGCTCCTCCACGGTGCCGCGCGGATGAACGCCATCGAGATCGAGGGGCTGACCAAGGACTACCCCACCGGCTTCCTGCACCTGCGCCGCGTGCGGGCGCTCGACGGGCTGTCGCTCACCGTCCAGCGCGGGGAGATCTTCGGCTTCCTCGGAGGCAACGGGGCCGGCAAGACGACCGCGATCAAGATTCTCATGCGGCTGATGGCGCCGACCGCCGGCCACGCGCGCATCCTGGGTCAGGCCGTGGCCGACGTCGCCGTGCACGCTCGTATCGGCTACCTGCCGGAGGCCCCGTACTTCTACGACTACCTGACCGCGCGCGAGCTGCTCGAGTACTGCGCGGAGCTGTTCGGCTACGCAGCGGCCGCGCGGCGCGCGCGGGCCGCCGACCTGCTCCGCCGCGTGAGCCTCGACGAGAGCGCGTGGGACCGCCAGCTACGGAAATTCTCCAAGGGGATGCTGCAGCGCGTGGGGCTCGCCCAGGCCCTCGTCAACGACCCCGAGATCGTCCTGCTCGACGAGCCGATGAGCGGGCTCGATCCCGTCGGCCGCCGCCAGGTACGCGACCTCATCGCCGGGCTGCCCGCGGGCGGCACCACCGTGTTCTTCTCGTCGCACATCATCGCGGACATCGAGGTGCTGTGCGACCGTGTGGCCATCCTCACCCGGGGGCGTCTGGCGCACCTCGGCCGGCTCGACGATCTCCGGCAGCGTGAGGACGCCGCCGGCCACCTGGAGATCACCGTGATCGGCGCGGGCGTCGCCGTGCTGCAGGACGCCCTCCACAAGGTCGAGGGCGCCCGCGTGACCGCGACACCGGCCGGGGCCCGCATCGCCGTGCCCTCCGAGCGGGACGTGGACCCCGCCCTGGCGGCGGCCCGCGGCTGCGGCGCGCGCCTGGTCAGCGTGCAGCCGGTCAGGCAGTCACTCGAGGACCTGTTCGTGGGCGAGGGCCGGCGTGCGCTCCACGCCGACTGACGCCAAGCTTGACGGCCGGCGCGGCGCCGCTCTAAGGTCATAGGATGAACGATACCCCCCGCCGCCGGCTCCTCGTCGTGGACGACGAGCCGCTCATCCTCGAGGTGCTCACCGAACACTTCAAGAGCGACTACGAGGTCGAGACGGCGCTCAACGGCGCCGACGCGCTGGGCGCGATCTTGAGATCGCGGCCGGACGTCGTGATGCTCGACATCAACATGCCGCGCATGAACGGTGTGCAGGTCCTGAAGGACATCAAGCAGATCGACGACACCATCGCGGTCATCATGGTCACCGCCAATGAACAGGTGGCGATGGCCGCCGACGCGCTCCGCAGCGGCGCGTTCGCCTACGTTCCCAAGCCGTTCGACTTCCGGTATCTCGACCACATGCTGGCGACGATCTTCGATCGCCTGGCGCGCGGGCCCCAGCGCTAGTTGGTAGGATAGCGATCGCGCCGGCCGGCTCGTCGGGGACCCCGCCCCCCGAGCTCGCCGGCGCGCATCGCCATGAACGACTTCCAGCGCTGGTGCGATCAGGCCCGCGCGCGGGCGATCGGTGGCCGCTTCTCCGAGGCCGAGGCCGCGTTCCGCGAGGCCTTGCGCCGGCGGCCCGATGACGCGCGCGTGTCCGCCGAGCTGGCGGCCGTGCTGCGCAGGCTGCGGCGCCCCGCCGAAGCGGAGACGCTGCTGCGCGGCGCCCTCGAGCGTGCCCCCACCATCGCGTCGACCCACGCCGAGCTCGGCTCCGTCCTCTTCGAGCAGGATCGCTTCGCCGAATCCGCGCGCGCCTATCGCGACGCGGTTCGCCTGCGTCCCGATTTTGCCCGGGCCCACCTGGCGCTCGGGCTCGCGCTCGAGCGCCAGGGCGACTTCGCCGCCGCTGCCACCGCGCTGGGCGAGGTGCTCCGGCTCAAGCCCGCTGACGCGCTGGCGGGCGCGAACCTGGCGCGCGTGCTCCGCCGTCTGCGCCGCCCCGCCGACGCCGAGGCGGTGGCGTGCGCGATCCTGGCGACCACGTCCGACGCGGCGCTGCGCCTCGAGCTGGCCTCAGCACTGCTCGAGCAGGGACGCCACGCCGAGGCGGGCGACGCCTTCCGCGCCGTGATCGACGCGCGGCCGCAGGATGCGCGCGCGCACCTCGGCCTCGGGCTCGCGCTCGAGCGCCAGGGCCGCGCCACCCAGGCCACGCCGGCGCTTCGGGTCGCGCTCCGGCGCCGCCCCGAGGATCCCGCCCTGCGCCAGGCGCTCGCGCTGAACCTCAAGCGGCGCCACCGCTTCGGCGAGGCCGCCGCCGCCTTTCGCGAAGCGCTCCGGCTGGCGCCCGGCGAAGCGCGTACGCACTACCACCTCGGTGTCGTGCAGGAACGGCAGGGCCGCTTCGACGAGGCGGCGGCGGCATTCACCGAGGCGCTACGCCTGCGTCCACGCTTTCTCGCGGCCCGCGCGGCGCTGGCCACGACGTATCGACGGCAGGGCCGGTGGGAGGCCGCCGCGGCCGCCTACGCCGAGGCCATCGGTCTCGATCCCGACGACGCCGAGCTGCACGCGGGGCGCGGCCTCGCCCTGGGCGCGCTCGGGCAGTACGCCGACGCGGAGGCCGCCTTCCGCCACGCGGTGGAGCTGCGCCCCGACGATGGCGACCTGCACTACGAGCTGGGCGTCGCGCTCGGCCGCCAGGGGCGCCACGCCGACGCCGAGCGTGCCCTGCGCGAGGCCATTCGCGTCGAGCCCGATCACATCCGGGCGCGCGCCAACGTCGCCCTCGGTCTCGGTCGCCAGGGGCGCCACGCCGACGCCGAGGCCGCGTATCGCGAGGCGCTCGAGCTGTCGCCCGAGCACCCGGCGCTGCACCGGGGCCTCGGCGTCGCGCTCTACTGGCAAGGGCTCCATGGCGATGCCGAGCAGGCCTTCGCGACCGCCATCCGCTTCAAGCCGGACTACGTGCGCGCCCACTGCGATCTCGGCGAGGTCCTGTTCGAGAACCGCCGGGTGGCGGAGGCCGAGGCCGCCTACCGCGCCGCCCTGCGGCTGAAGGGCGACTCCCTCGCCGCGCGCTTCGGCCTGACGCGAGTGCTCGTCGGCCAGGCCCGCTGGCCGGAGGTCGAGCAGGCCGCGCGATCCGTCATCGAGCTGAGCGCCGACGCCGCGCAGGCGCACTTCGACCTGTGGCAGGCGCTGGAGGAGCAAGCCAAGTGGCCGGAGCTCGAGGCCGCCGCGCGCTCGGTGCTCGACACCAAGCCCGAGCACGCCGACGCCCACGCGCGGCTGGGCCGGGCGCTGCACGAGCAGGGGCGCTACGAGGCGGCCGAGTCGGCCTGGGAGGGGGCCGTGCGGCTCGGGCCTGATCTGCCGCGATTCCGGCAGGGACTGGCGCGAGCCCGCCGGGCCCGCGCCGTCAGCGCGAGGCGGAGCTCGGCGCGGCCGGCGCCGCGGCGGCGGGGAGGTTGAGCAGGCGTCGGAACTCCTCCAGCTCGCGAGCCGGCACGTCGGGGTGTTGCCTGACCTTGTCGAAGACGCCGGCCGGATCCGTGTCGATCGCCCGAGAAGTCTTGGCGAAGAGGCGCATGAGCCGCCGCGCCTCCTTCTCGCCCTTGGCGGTCGCCACCGAGGTGGCCAGCTTGCTGGCGACGGCCAGGATCCGGCTGTCGAGCTTCACGAACCCGCTGACCGCGGCACTGATCAGGCTCCGGCCCTGCGGCGCCGGCTGCGCGCCGTAGTCGATCACCACGACCGCCTGCCCGTTGATGTCGGGCAGGATCTTGTGGTGATAGACGCCGCGCGCGTACATCAGGCGCAGGCCGTCGGCGGCGTGGACGAGCTCGAAGGTGCCGGTCGTGCCCCATCCGTCATCGATCCCCAGCCCGCCCGGCGTTCGCCAGATTCGGTAGCGCGCCAGCTTGAGGGCGCCGGTGACGTGGGTGGCGAAGTCGGGATGATCGAGGAGGAACTCGAAGACGTCGCGGCGCGCGACGAACGGCTCGGCGTCGACCTTCACGGCCAGCGAGGGATTGGCCGTGACCGGCTGCACGCGCGCGCGCGCCGCGTCGGGCAATTGCGCCGGCAACTCGATGAGCCGCCCGGCCGCGACGCTGCCGACGCCCCCCGCGACGACCGCGCCGAGGACGAGTAGCGAGTGGAGCGCGCGCCGCAACCTCACGACCCCCCGATTATGACACACGCTCGACAGGCCCCTTGACGACGCCCCGGCCCCACCGGTACGCTGCCAGCGACTGACCCCGGCCGTCCTCGAGCTGTCCGGGCCCTCTCGGGCACAGGAGCAGTGATGTTGCGGGCCTCCGACCTGAAGGTGCCCCCACCGTGAACCAGTACCTGTATGCGATCGTCGACCGCCTGCCCGCGCGGTGGCGTTCGCCCACGGCCGGCATCGGTGGCGCCTCCGTCGTTCCCCGCCGCATCGACAACCTGGTCGTGCTCGGCAGCCTGATCGACACCGTGCCTGCCCCCAGTCCCCGCACCCTCGCGCTGCACCAGGACGTCGTCGCCGCCGTCGTCGACGCCAGCGCCACGCTTCCGCTTCGCTACGGGACTGCGGTGCCGGCCGTGGAGCTACCCGGCTGGCTGGCGGCGCGTCGGGGGCTCGTCGTCGCGGCGCTGGGATCCGTCCGCGGATGCGTGGAGATGACGGTGAAGCTGCTGCGGTTGGATTGCGCGATCGGCTGCCAGTTGGCCGGGCCTGACCGCAGCCGTCGTACCGGCGGCACGGCGGATGGCCCAGCCGAGCGCGAGTTGCAGGCG
>JBGPZN010000456.1:0-3175 GCA_041493815.1 Methylomirabilia bacterium | reverse complement strand
TGGCGAACAGCTCGATCGAGCGCATCGCCTGGGCGTGGCTCAGGTCGCCCCACTGGAACGAGCAGACGAAGTAGTTGGCGCCGGTCGCCAGGTACTCGTCCATGTACTCGCGCACCGCCGTCGGGGTGCCGGCCAGCGCGACGCCGCCCAGCCGGTTCGGATGCTCGCGCCGCGCCGCCTGATCGAAGCGCTCCAGCTCGGCGTCGATGTCCCGCCGCGTCTCACGGGTCGGCAGCCCGATCGGACGATCGCCGACGAAGCCGAACGAGCCGTCCTTGGTCGACTGGAACTGCGTGAGCCCGCGCTTCTCGGCCTCGAGCCGGCGCGGCGCGGCGAGGTTCCAGCGGTACTTCTCCCAGGCGGGCTTCGCGGCGGCCAGCGCTTCCTCGTTCGTCTCGGCGACGACGAGATGGACGACGAGACCGATCATCGGCTTGTCGCCCTGCGCTGTCCGGCCGTCCGAGCCCTGGTGCTCCTCCCACGCGGCCCGGTAGCGCGGCACCGCGACGGCCAGGCCGTCGAGCGAGCCGACGATGATGGTGTGCATCCCCTCCATCGCCGCCGTCACCGGATTGCGCATGTACCACAGCGGCGGGTAGGGCTTCTGGAGCGGCCGCAGGTACATCGGCAGGCTCTCGAAGCTGTGGAAGCGACCCGCGTAGGTGAGGTGATCGTGGCTGAGCCCCTCCTTGATGATGGCGAGGGTCTCGAGATAGCGCGCGTAGTTCGTCTCGGAGTCGGCCTCCTGGCCCCAGAAGTAGGCCTCCATCACGCCGCCGCGGCCGACGCCGATCTCCAGGCGCCCGTCGCTGAGGTTGTCGAGCATGCTGATCTCTTCGATCAAGCGCAGCGGATGGTGCAGCGGCAGCACGTAGACACACGGGCCGAAGCGCAGACGCCGGGTGCGCTGGGCCACGGCGCCGAGGAAGACGTTCTGGGACGGCGCCAGGCTGTGGATCGCCGGCGTGTGGTGCTCGGCCAGGTGATACGCGTAGAAGCCGGCCGCGTCGAGGCGCTCGATCTGCATCAGCCGCTCGCGATAGATGCGGTCCAGGCCCAGGCCCGGCACCGGCTCGATGTGATCGAAGACGCCGAATCTCAGTGCCATGGGGCGCAGTATAAACCGGATGGCCGGTGGTAGACTGCCGGTGCCCGAGCCGGGAGAGCAACCGAGAAAGGACCACACGATGAACGTCGGGATCTCCGTGCCGCTGCCCGCCTATGCCGTCGACGTCGCGTTCATGGCCCGCAAGGCCGAGGAGCTGGGCTTCGAGTCGTTCTGGTGCGCCGAGCATCCGTTCATCCCGGTGCGCACGACGAGCCGCTTTCCGGGCTCGGAGGACGGCGTCATCCCCGAGAGCTACTCGCACTTCATCGACCCGTTCGTCGCCCTCGCCCGTGCCTCGGGCGTGACGACCCGGATGAAGCTCGGCACCGGCATCGTGCTGGTGCCCGAGCGGAATCCGCTGCTGCTGGCCAAGGAGATCTCGACGCTCGACCTCTTCAGCGGAGGGCGCTTCCTCTTCGGGATCGGAAGCGGCTGGCTGCGTGAGGAAACGCAGATCATGGGCGGCGACTTCGACCACCGCTGGAGCCAGACGCGCGAGTCGATCCTGGCCATGAAGGAGCTGTGGACGAAGCTGGAGGCCGAGTTCCACGGCAAGTACTACGACTTCCCGCTCGTGAAGTCCTACCCCAAGCCGGCCCAGAAGCCCCACCCGCCGGTGATTCTCGGCGGCCACGCCAAGAACGTCCTCGAGCGGGTCGTGGCGTGGGGCGACGGCTGGCTGCCGAACCGCATCACGCCGGACAAGCTGCGCGAGAGCCGGGCCACGCTCGACCGGCTGGCCAAGGACGCCGGCCGCAATCCTTCCGCCATCACGATCTCGGTGCACGGCCAGCCCGCCGACCGCGACCTGATCAAGCGATTCCACGACGCCGGCGCCACCCGTGTGATCGTGCGGCCACCGGTGGTCAAGACGGAAGCCGAGATGGGAACCGAACTGACGAAGATCGCCGAGGCCGTGTTGAAGTAGAGGGACGCCGGCTCAGCCGACCATGACGCAGGCGATTGGCGGCAGGCCCTTGACGGCGAGCTCCCAGTGCTCGCCGGCGTCGAGCGAGCGGAACACGCGCCCGTCGCCGGTGCCGAACACGACGAGCGCGCCGACCGCGGCCAGGCACGCCGTGTCGACGTTGTCGTCGAACCACTTCGGCAGGCCGGCCGCGCAGCGCTCGAAGGGCGTCCCTCCGTCGAGCCGCTTGCGGTAGATCGCCGAGCGGCGGCCGTGGAAGCCGGCCGACGCCGAGACGACCACGTGCTCACCGGCCACCGTGACGGCGCGCAGGTAGTGGGCGTGCAGTCCGGCCGTCGCGAACTGCCAGGTATCGCCGCCGTCACGGCTGACCCCGAAGCCTTCGGCCGAGGCGACCATCACGACCTTCGGGCGCGACGGATGGGCGAGCACCTGGTGGACATCGGTCTCGATGTCGACGGTGGGGGCCCACGACGCGCCGCCGTCACGCGAGCGCGCGACACCGCCGACGTGGACGTTGACGTAGACGGCGCCGTCGCCAGCGACGGCGATGGAGCGCACGTCGGCTGGATCGCCCCAGGGCGTGTACCAGGCCGCGCGGCCCTCGACGCTCTCGAACGACTCGACGCGGGTGAGGCGGCCGTCGACCAGCCTGAAAAGATGCGCCTGCTCGGTGCCGAGCAACGGCCCGTTGCTCGTCGGCACCACGCACGTCCCCGGCGAGCCCTCGAGCGAGGCGCGCAGGGTCCACGCGCCGTCCCGGCCTTCCCAGAGCGCGACGCCGTCCACGATCGCCCAGGCGCGCGGCCCGTCGGGTGCGAGCGCGGTCACCGTGCGGCCGGCCAGGGCCTCCACCGGCGTGGCCCGCTCGCCCGCGAGACTCCAGAGGCCGCCGCCCGTGCCGACGAGGATGTTCGGCTCCATGCTCGGATGATACTCTCGGTCGCCAGCATGCCATGAAGACGGACCTGCTCCTGATCCCCATGAGCGCCCGCTGGGCCGACATGCGCGCCGCCGCCGTGGCCGCGGACGAGGCCGGTTTCGACGGGCTGTGGACCTGGGACCACCTGCGCGATCCCGACGACGACGACGGGCCCGGCGTGCCGGAGGCGTGGACGGTCCTCACCGCGCTGGCCGAG
>JBGPZN010000430.1:0-3357 GCA_041493815.1 Methylomirabilia bacterium | reverse complement strand
TGCGCGCGTGGGCGCGATCGTCGCCGGCGACCGCAGCCCGCTCGACATGCCCGACGGCGGGTTCGCGAGCACACGCTGACCGCTCGCCTCATCGAGGAGCCATGAAGGATCTGGCCTACTACGACGCCGTCCCCTGGGACGTTCGGATTGAACGAGACATCCGGGCCGACGGCTCTATCTTCTACGTGGCCCGCCACCCCGAGTTCGGCTCGATCTCTGGCCCGCTCGGCACCGGCGCAACGCCGGAAGAGGCGCTCGCCGATCTTCGCGAGGCTCGACAGAGCCTGATCGCGCTCATGCTCGAACTCGGCGATCGCGTTCCCGAGCCGCCGCCCGTGAGGGTGGACGCGCGCGCCTGAGGCTTAGAGAGGACCCGCACCGCGCGAACGACGTCGTCCGGGTCGGAACGAACCTGGAAGTTCCGGCTGGCCGAGAACCAGCGCACGGCCCCGTCGCGATCCAGCACGACCGTCGGCGGGCGCGGCACGTCCTGCCCGTCCGGCCCGGCGCCGACGTGCACCTGGCGATAGCACCGCGTCAAGTGCGGGCTGCTGTTCTGGGAGCTGGCTAGGCGCTGATGCGCGGTCTGGTCACTCGGCAGGTCGTTGCTTCACGGGCGCGCCTTGATGCTGTCGGCGGCGCGCGCTGGGGTTGTACGCGAAGCGATTAGAGCCCGAGGACGGAAGGCTGCGGTCTATGCGCGCTCGGATCGCGGACTACTGGATCGGCAACCTGGTCGATCGCGTCCTCGAAGTTCACCGCGAGCCGGCGCGACCAGACCCGGCCCTGCGGCGGTGGGCGTATGCGGCGATCGAGACCCCCGGCGCCGACGCCACGATCCCGCCGCTCGCTGCGCCGTCCGGGAGTATCCGCGTCGCCGATCTCCTACCGTAGGCTCGCGCCCCTCAGCGGCCGCGCGCCGTGACGCTGCTTCTGTCCCCAGCGGCGCAGCCCGACTCGACATCCCCGACCGAGGCTTTGTGGGCGCGCGTGCCTATCGCAGCGCCCACTGTCACATGATCGTGGCCGCGTCCTGAGCCGCATCGATTTCTAGGCATTCCCGGGGGCGCGGCCGGCGCAGTACGGTTGGGACACGTTTCCGCAGGGCACCTGACAGTTGGACGCGTGCCACGTCCGTGGGGCCTCTGATACATTGGCCCCCAAGGAGCAGGCATGGCGGCGGTGACACCAGCAGCGCGATTGATCACCGGCGAGGAGCTGGCCCGGGTGCCCGGCGGGGAGCCGTGCGAGCTCGTCGAAGGGAGAATCGTGCCGGTGAGTCCCGGCGGGGTCGAGCATAGTCTCGTCACTGCGAACGCCTTCCGGATGTTGGACGTCTTCGCTCGGCATGGCCGCCTGGGCCGCGTTCTCACGGGCGAGGTCGGCTTCTACACCCGCCGCGATCCCGACACCGTCCGTGGCGCTGACGTCGTCTTCATCTCGACCGAACGTTACGAGCGCCGGACGCGCACGCTGACCTTCCTCGACGTGGCCCCGGAGCTGATCGTCGAAGTGCTGTCCGTTCAGGACACGGTGATGGACCTGACCGACAAGCTCCGCGAATACTTCGCCGCCGGGGTGAGGCTCGTGTGGGTCGTCGATCCGCGAGCGCACAGCGTGTACGCCTACCGGTCTCTCATCGATCTGCGGGAACTGACGGAGACCGACACCCTGTCGGGCGAGGAGGTCCTTCACGGCTTCACGGCCCGCGTGGCGGCTCTCTTCGAGGAATAGGCTCACTGTATCGATCCGCCGGCGTTGACGCGCCCAGAGGCCGCCGATAGGATGCTCGCCATGTTCGGCCAACTTCGCTGGACCCGCCACGAATACGAGCGCCTGATCGACCACGGCTTTCTCGGCGAGGACGACCCGATCGAGCTGCTCGATGGGCTATTGCTGGTGAAGGAACCGCAGCCCAGTCCGCACCGGACGGCGGTGCTCCTCGTGGCCAAGGCGCTGGAGCGGGCGTTCGGAGACGGCTGGTTCGTTCAGACACAGAGCCCGATCATCCTCGACGACCGGTCCGAGCCGGAGCCGGACGTCTGCGTCGTCCGTGGCTCGCCGCGTGACTACGTCGATTCGCATCCGACCCGCCCGGCGCTCATCGTCGAGGTCGCGCAGGCGGGCTTGCGCATGGCCCGAGGACGGAAGGCCGCGGTCTATGCACGCGCGCGGATCGCGGACTACTGGATCGTCAACCTGATCGATCGCGTCCTCGAAGTTCATCGTGAGCCAGCGCGACCAGGTCCGGCCCTGCGGCACTGGGCGTATGCGGCGATCGAGACGCTTGGCGCCGACGCCACGATCACCCCGCTCGCGGCGCCGTCCGCGGGTATTCGTGTCGCCGATCTCCTACCGTAGGCTCTACAGGTCTCCCACCACGCGCACGCGGACGCGCAGCGAGTTGCCGGGCAAGTAGGCGAGCGGGAGGTCCTCGCTCTCGACCACGCTGAGGCTTGCCGCGGCGGCGCCGGCGGCCACCGCGCGCTGCTCCGCGATCCGTCGCCCCTGGGCGAGCGCCTCGTCGCGCGGCAGGTTCTGGAAGATCTGATCGACCTCGCCGCTGACCTGTGCGATGGCGGCGCCGACGGCGTTGGCCACGGCCTGGTGGGGCACGTGCACGACCTCGGAGACTCCGGCCAGGCGGTCGGGGACCAGGAAGCAGCCGCCGCCGACGGCGATCAGGGGCTCCTCGCGCGCGTCGGTCTTCATCCGGTCCACGCCCTCCTCGATCGTCGCGTGCATGCGCGCGAGCGCCGCCTTCACGAGGTCGCGGGGCAGGTCGGCCACGCGCCGGCGGTCGCCGAGGTCTACCAGCCCCGCGGCCACGGCGACGTCGGTTGCGGTCAGCGTGGCGCCGCCAAACACGCGGCCCTCGTTCACGAGTCGATAGCCGACGCTGCGCGGGCCGACGGCGGGCGGCTCGCCCTGCACGAGGGAGCCGCCCCCGAGGCCGAGCGAGAGCAGATCGGGCATGCGGAACAGCGTGCGGACGCCGCCGACCTCGACCACGCTGTTGGCCTCGCGGGGGAAGCCGTGGCGGAGGCTGCCGATGTCGGTCGTGGTGCCACCGACGTCGATCACGATGGCGTCGGCCAGGCCGGACAGGAAGGCGGCGCCGCGCATGCTGTTGGTCGGGCCCGAGGCGAAGCCGTAGACGGGAAACGCCTCGGCGGTGGCCGCCAGCATGACGGTGCCGTCGTTCTGGGTGAGATAGAGCGGCGCCGTCAACCCGCTCGCGCGCAGCGCCTCGGTGAAGGCGCGCGTCGTTCGCCGGGCGAGGTCGACGAGGGCGGCGTTGAGCAGCGCGGCGTTCTCGCGCTCGAGCAGGCCGATGCGGCCGAGCTGGTGCGAGAG
>JBGPZN010000012.1:0-17335 GCA_041493815.1 Methylomirabilia bacterium | reverse complement strand
CAGGCGATCGTGAAGGACTTCGGCCGCCAGGCGTGCGGGACCTGCCACCAGCCCTTCCGGGTGCCGCCCAAGCCGTAATGGACGAGAGGAGACCGACGATGCGACGACAGCTCATCGTGGTCGGGCTCGCGGTCGTGGCCGTGGCGGCGCTGCCGATCGCGGCCGCCGCCCAGACCATCAGCTTCAAGCTGCTGCCCCGCTACTCGTACGCCACGTTCAAGAGCGACGCGCCGCTCGAGACCGTGGTCGGCCACACCGCCGACGCCGGCCTGCAAGGCGAGCTCAGCGTCGATCCCGCCAAGCCGCAGACGGCCAAGGGCACGGTGAAGGTCGACATGAACACCGTCCGCACCGGCGTCGACAAGCGCGACGCCGACATGCGGGCCAAGCCGTATCTGGAGACCGAGGTCGACGCCAACCGGTGGGTCACCTTCGACGTCAAGAGCGTCGAGATCGCCGGTCCACTGGAGTCGGGCAAGCCGGTGCCGGCCAAGATCCACGGGGTGCTGATCGTCAAGCAGAAGCCCGTCGAGCGCGTCGCCGACGGCACGGTCACCTACATCAAGCTCTCGCCGGAGCAGGTGGAGGCCCAGAAGCGCTTCGGCTTCACCTCCGACAACATCAAGGTCCGCACCAAGCTGGCCACGACGTTCACCGACCACGGCATGCAGGTACCGCAGCTGCTGATCCTCAAGCTCTCCAACGACATCGCGATCGAGACGGACCTGACGTTCATCAAGCCGTAGTGTCGTCCGGGCGGGGGCCATTCGGCCCCCGCCCGGGTTCGTTCCGGCTGGTTTCCACTCTGCCTTCCTGTCCACTCTGCGCGGGAACGGCGGCGGGGCGCCGCCGTTCGGAGCCGCGTCTGCGCGTTTGCCTGAATCCGAGCGGCCTTGATTATTGAGCATAGGGGGGGCGCCGAAGGCGCCCCCCCTATGGACCCCCCATTCGCGCGGGGTGTGACGTCGGGCGAGTCGAACCGGTGTGACAGTGAGCGAGTGTCGGTCAAACACGCGTGAGGCCGTGAACCCGGGATCGGGTCACGGTCAGTCGACCGGGTGCTACAATCCGCTGGTTTCTTCAGATGGCTGGTGATTCCACGTCTCGACGGACTGATCCGGGGGCGCTTGTCGAGCGGATGCTCGAGGGTGATCGGCTGGCGCTGGCGCGGCTGATCACGCACGTCGAGAACCGCACGGCGGCGGTGCCGGCGATCATGAAGGCCGTGCACGGGCGCGCGCGGGGCGGGTACGTCGTGGGGATCACGGGGCCGCCGGGGGCGGGGAAGTCGACGGTGGTCGATCGGCTGACGGTGCATCTGCGCGCGGGGGGCGAGACCGTCGGGATCGTGGCGGTCGATCCGTCCAGTCCGTTCACGGGCGGCGCCGTGCTCGGCGATCGCATTCGCATGCAGGCGCACGCGCTCGACGCCGGGGTGTTCATCCGGTCCATGGCCACGCGCGGCACGCTCGGCGGCCTGGCGCGCGCCACCGGCGAGGTGCTGAAGCTCCTGCTCGCGTTCGGTCACGTCTGGGTGCTGGTCGAGACCGTCGGCGTGGGCCAGACCGAGCTGGACATCATGAAGCTCGCCGACACGACCGTCGTCGTGCTGGTGCCGGAATCCGGCGACGCCATCCAGACGATGAAGGCGGGACTCATGGAGGCGGCCGACGTCTTCGCCGTCAACAAGGCCGACCGCGCCGGCGCCCCCGCCCTCATGGCCGAGCTGAAGTTCGCCGCGCACCTGCACTACGCGAGCTCGACCACGCCGAAGGACGTCGACTGGGAGATCCCCGTGCTGTCGTGCCAGGCGCAGGCCGACGTCGGCATCGTCGAGCTGCTGGCCGAGGTCCGCCGCCACCGCGGCGCGCTGGAGGCGAGCGGCGCGCTCGACGGTCGCCGGCGCCGGCGGCGGCGCGCGGAGCTGGAGGCGCTGTTGATCGAGGAATTCCGCGGACGCGTGGCGCGGGGGCTGGCCGGTGGCGCCCTGCGCGCGAAGCTCGACGAGGTCGAGGCGGGCGCCACCGATCCCTACTCGGCGGTGGCGGCAATGTTGCCCATGGTATCGTTGGAGCCCTCATGACGACGGCGGCGATGCCGTTCCGCGACACCTTCTGGAACATCCCGGGCTGGGCGCAGGTGCTGCTCTACGTCGGCGGATTCGTCGCCATGGCGCTCTTCGCGTGGGGACTCTGGCAGCGCATCCGGCTCTGGCGCGCCGGCGGCCCCGAGAGCGGCCGCCTCGACCAGATCCCGCAGCGCGTGGGGCTCGTCGCCACCCACGCGCTCGGCCAGGTGCGCACGCTGTCGCAGGCCTATCCGGGCGTGATGCACGCGATCATGTTCTGGGGGTTCCTCGCCCTGTTCATGGGCACCGTGCTGGCGACGATCGACTACGACATCACGCTGCCGCTGGCCGGGTACAAGCTCCTCAAGGGCGACTTCTACCTCGTCTACGAGACGGTGCTCGACCTCTTCGGGCTCTTCTTCGTGATCGGCCTCGGCATGGCGGTGTGGCGGCGCTTCGTGATGCGGCCGGCCCGCATCGATCCCACCGCGCGCTTCGCCAACATCCTGGCCCTGCTGTTCGTGATCAACCTGACCGGCTTCGTGATGGAAGCGTGCCGGCTGGCGGTGGTGCAGCCGTGGTGGGCACCGTGGTCGCCGGTGGGCTATGCGCTCGGCAAGGCGATGCTCGGCGTGGGCATGGGCGAGGGGGCGCTGCGGGCGACGCACCTGGGGGTGTGGCTGTTCCACGCGGCGATCTCGCTGGTCTTCATCGCGATCATCCCCCGGTCGTACTTCGTGCACCTGATCACGACGCCGCTCAACATCTTCTTCTCCAAGCTCACGCCGCGCGGCGAGATCCGGAAGATCGACAACATCGAGGAGGCCGAGAGCTTCGGCGTCTCGAAGCTCGAGGAGTTCTCGTGGAAGCGCCGGCTCGACTTCGACGCCTGCGTGGAGTGCGGCCGCTGCCAGGCCGCCTGCCCGGCCTACCTGGCCGGCAGCGCGCTCAGCCCCAAGCAGATCATCGTCAAGCTCAAGCGCCACATGCACGGCGAGCTGCCGGGGCCGATCCACGGCGAGCTGATCAAGGCCGACGAGCTGTGGGCGTGTACGACGTGCATGGCGTGCGTGCAGGAGTGTCCGGCCTTCATCGACATCGTCGACACCATCATCGACCTCCGGCGCTACCTGACGCTGTCCGAGGGCGCGCTGCCATCCACGGCGCCCCAGTCGCTGCAGAACATCCAGCGCGCCGGCAACCCGTGGGGCCTGCCGGCCGGCGAGCGGCTGGCGTGGGCGCAGGGGCTCGACGTGCCGGTGCTGGAGGTGGACAAGGAGGTCGAGTACCTGTACTGGGTCGGCTGCTCGGCCTCCTACGACCGGCGCAACCAGGCCATCGCCCGCTCGGTCGTCGCCATCTTGAAGAAGGCCGGCGTGTCGTTCGCGGTCATGCAGGAGGAGCGCTGTCACGGCGAGGTGGCCCGGCGCCTCGGCGAGGAGTATCTCTACCAGACGCTGCAGGCCGAGAACGTCGAGGCGATCAACCGGTACAAGTTCCGCAAGGTCATCACGCACTGCCCGCACTGCTTCAACACGATCAAGAACGAGTTCCCCCAGTTCGGCGGGACGTACGAGGTCCTCCACCACTCGCAGGTCATCGACGCGCTGATCCAGAGCGGCCGCATCAAGCCCATCAAGCCGGTGGCCGTCACGGTGGCGTTCCACGACTCTTGCTACCTCGGCCGCTACAACGGCATCACCGAGGCACCGCGCCGCGCCGCCGCCGCGGTGCCGGGCCTGCGCGTGATCGATCCGCCCCGCGCGCGCGAGCGCGGGCTCTGCTGCGGCGGCGGCGGCGGCCACATGTGGATGGAGGTCAAGTCGGACAAGCGCGTGAACATCATCCGCACCGAGGAGCTGCTGGAGACCGGCGCCAGCGTGGTCGCCACCGCGTGCCCCTTCTGCCTGGCCATGGTCGATCTCGGCCGCAAGGTGAAGGAGGCGGAGGAGCGGCTGGCGGTCAAGGACGTCAGCGAGCTGGTCGCCGAGAGTCTCGAGTGACCCAGCTCTTGCGGGCCCTGCCCGACCTCGTGCGCCTGATCGCCAAGCTGGTGGGCGATCCGCTGCTGCCCCGCGCCGCCAAGATCGCGCTCGCCGCCGCCATGGTGTACCTGGCGAGTCCGATCGACCTGATCCCGGACTTCATTCCGCTCGTCGGCTACCTCGACGACCTGCTGGTGGCCGCCCTGCTCGTGGACGGCATCCTCAACTGGGTCGACCGCGGCCTCGTGCTCAAGTACTGGCCGGGATCGCCGGACTCGCTGGAGCGGCTGGCGCGCGCGGCGCGGATGCTGGCCGTGTGGGTGCCGCGCCGGCTCAAGGCGCGCTTGTTCACCGCCCGCGCCTGAGTCCGAACGAACGCCCGGCGGGGCGAGCGGTTGCATCCGGCGGCGCGGTCTGCCACTCTCTGCGACATGCCGGCCCTCACCCCTGACCAGGCCGCCGACATCCGCGAGCGCTTCGGCACCCCGAGCTACGTCTACCTCCGCGACGGTCTCGAGAGCGCCGCCCGCCGGGCGCTGGCGTTTCCGGCGCCGTTCGGCTTCACGCTGCGCTACGCGATGAAGGCCAACCCCAGCCGCGGCGTCCTCACGCTGTTCCGCGAGCTCGGGCTGCACGTCGACGCCTCCAGCGATCACGAGGTCGAGCGGGCGCTGCGGGCGGGCTTCGTGCCGGCGGCGATCCAGCTCACCGCGCAGATGCCGTCGCCGCGGCTGGCCGAGCACCTCGCCCGCGGCGTCCTCTACAACGCCTGCTCGCTCCACCAGCTGGAGGCCTTCGGCCGGATCGCGCCCGGCCGCGAGATCTCCGTGCGAATGAATCCCGGCCTCGGCAGCGGCGCCACCAACCGCACCAACACGGGCGGCCCCGCCTCCAGCTTCGGGATCTGGCACGAGTACCTCGGCGACGTGAAGACGGTCGCCGAGCGCTTCGATCTGAAGATCACGCGCCTGCATAGCCACGTCGGCTCCGGCACCGATCCCGAGGTGTGGAAGCGCTGCACGCGGATGACGCTCGACCTCGCCGCCAAGCTGCCCGACGTCCGGCTGATCAACCTGGGCGGGGGCTTCAAGGTGGGCCGGATGCCGGGTGAGCCGTCCGTCGACATGGCCGATGTCGGCGCCCACGTGCGCGCCGAGCTGCTGGCGTTCCGCGATCGCGACGGCCGCGCGCTGCACCTGGAGATCGAGCCGGGGACGTACCTCGTCGCCAACGCCGGCGTCGTCGTCGCCACCTGCATCGACGTCGTCGACACCGGGCGCGACGGCTACCTCTTCGCGAAGCTCGACGCCGGGATGCCGGAGGTGACGCGGCCCTCGCTGTACGGCGCCCAGCACCCCATCGACGTGCTCGCCACCGGACGCGCGGAGGCCGACGTCGTGTTCGTGGGGCCGTGCTGCGAGTCGGGTGACATCCTCACGCCGGCGCCCGGAGATCCCGAGGCCCTGGCGCCGCGCCGCGTGCCGCGCCCGCAGATCGGCGACCTCGTGCTCGTGGGCGGGGCCGGCGCCTACTGCGCGGCGATGTCGACGGTCAACTACAACTCCTATCCGCAGGCACCCGAGATCATGCGGGAGCCGGATGGCGCGCTGCGCCTGCTGCGGCGGCGCCAGCGCATCGAGCAGATCTGGGAGAACGAAGTCTAGGACGTTCGCAGCCCGCTCGGTCGTCGCCGCGCTTCTCGACACCCGCCCCCGCCGATCCTCCGCTCGTTGGTACGGTTCTTGGAACACTCGAGCGCACCGGACGACGACGGGCCTACCGCGTTCTCGTCCGGCGCCACCGGAGCTTCAGTCTCCGTGGCGTTGCCATCAACTCCAACATCGACGCAATGGGCGTCGGTCGCAGTTCGGAGCCGGAGAAATGGGAGTGTTGTCCGATCTCCGCAAGTTCGTGCGGCAGCATCGCTCCTGCGGGGTCCTCGCCATCCATCTCGAGCCACCGGGGGAGGCGAGCTACAGCATCGAGATCACCTGCCGCGCGTGCGCGACGGGCGTGTCGCGTACGGTCGACGCCGGCGCGGCCTCCTGGGACCTCCTGCACACGGATCTCCTGCTGGCGATGAACTGACGGCGGGGTGGCAGCCCGCCAACGGCCGTGTAGGAGTTACACCCACGGCTGTGAAAGTCTTTTCCTGACCCCTCCGAAGCCTGCCTGACCACGCCGGTCTCTGCCCCCTTTCATGCGGCCTTGAGGTATCGTTCGACAGGCAGTGACGCGGGGGAGGGAGGATCCTGGTGGGAGCGATGAAGGCGGGGGTGGAGGTGAATGGGAGGGCGTATCGGTGGGCGGAGAATCCGGTGGTGGTGGTGTGTGTGGATGGGTGTGAGCCGGAGTATGTGACGCGGGCGGTGCAGGGGGGGGCGGCGGCGTGGCTGGGGGACGTGGTGGCGAAGGGGACGGCGCTGGAGGTCGATGCCGTGGTGCCGACGTTCACCAATCCGAACAACCTGTCGATCGTCACCGGAGTCCCGCCGAGCGTGCACGGGATCTGCGGCAACTACTTCTACGACCGCGAGGCGGACGTGGAGGTGATGATGAACGATCCCAAGTACCTGCGCGCCGGCACGATCCTGGCGGCCTTCGCCCGGGCCGGCGCCGCGCTGGCCGTCGTCACCGCCAAGGACAAGCTGCGGCGCTTGCTCGGCCACGGCATGCGCGGCATCTGCTTTTCCTCCGAGCAGGCCGACCGCACCACCCGGGCCGAGCACGGCCTCGACGATGCGCTGGGACTGGTCGGCCGGCCGCTGCCGTCGGTCTACAGCGCGGCGCTGAGCGAGTTCGTCTTCGCCGCCGGCGTGCGCCTGATGGAGTCGGTGCGGCCGGACATCATGTACCTGTCGACGACCGACTACGTGCAGCACAAGCACGCCCCCGGCACGCCGGAGGCCAACGCGTTCTACCAGATGATGGACGGCTACCTTGCCCAGCTGCACGCGCTCGGCGCGACCGTCGCGCTCACCGCCGACCACGGCATGAACGCCAAGACCGACGCCGCCGGCGCGCCGGCCGTGGTGTACCTGCAAGATCGGCTCGACGGCTGGCTCGGGACGGCGCGCGCCCGTGTGATCTTGCCCATCACCGATCCCTACGTCGTCCACCACGGCGCGCTGGGCTCGTTCGCGACGGTGTACCTGCCGGCCGGCGCCGACGCCGGGGCCGTCGGCCGCCGGCTCGCGGCGCTGCCCGGCGTCGAGATCGTGCTGGAGCGGGCGGCGGCGTGCGCGCGCTTCGAGCTGCCGCCGGACCGGATGGGCGATCTGGTAGTGATCTCCACGCGGCACGTCGTGCTCGGCACCGCCGCAGCCCGCCACGATCTCTCGGGTCTCGACGCGCCGCTGCGCTCGCACGGCGGGCTGAGCGAGCAGCGCGTGCCGCTGCTGGTGAACCGCCGGACGGCGGGCCTGCCGGCCGGGGCGCGCCTGCGCAACTTCGACGTCTTCGACATCGCGCTCAACCGGGTGGTGTCATGACGCGCGAGTGGGTCCTGCTCAACCCGGGGCCCGCCAACACGAGCCCGCGCGTGAGGCAGGCGCTGCTGATGCCCGACCTCTGCCACCGCGAGCCCGAGTTCTTCGAGGTGATGCGCGAGTGCCGCGAGCGGCTCGCGCGCGTGGCCGGCGCCGCCCCGGCCTTCGGCGCCGTGCTCTTCACGGGATCGGGCACGGCGGCGGTGGAGGCGACGCTCGCCTCGGCGGTGCCGGAGGGACGCGCGCTGCTGGTCGTCAACAACGGCGTCTACGGCGACCGCATGCTGCGCATCGCCCGCGCCCATCGCATCCCGGCCGAGGCGCTGACCTACGACATCACCACGCCGGTGCCGCCGGCCGACGTCGCCCGGGCCCTGCGCGAGCATCCGGAGATCAGCCACGTGGCGGTCGTCCACCACGAGACGACCACGGGCCTGCTGAATCCGGTCGAGGCGATCGCCGACGTCGCCGCCACGGCGGGCCGGCGCGTGATCGTGGACGCGATGAGCAGTCTCTTCGGCGAGCCGCTCGACGTCGCCCGCGAGGGGTTCGACTACGTGACGGCCAGCGCCAACAAGTGCCTGCAGGGGATTCCCGGGGTCTCCTTCGTGCTGGCCCGGCGCACGGCGCTGGAGGCGTTGAAGGGCCGGCCGGCGCGCAGCGTCTACCTGGACCTGCTCAATCACTGGACCACGCAAGAGCAGGACAACACGCCGTTCACCCCGGCCGTGCAGGTGCTGCACGCCATGCGCGAGGCGCTGCTCGAGCTCGAAGAGGAAGGCGCGGTCGCCCGCATCGCGCGCTACGCCGAGAACTGCCGGGTGCTGCGGCGGGGGATGGCCGCGCTCGGCTTCGACATCCTGGTGCCCCAGGGCGCGCGCTCGAACATTCTCACGACGTTTCGGCTGAGGCCCGGGCTCACCTACGATGCGCTGCACGACGCGATGAAACGCCGCGGCTACGTCATCTATGCCGGCCAGGGCGAGATCCGGACCTACGCGTTCCGCGTCTCCAACATGGGCACGCTGACCCCCAAGGACATGCAGGCCGTGGTGACGGCCTTCGCGGAGTGTCTCGCCGAGATCGGGTCCTGACCCGCGGGTGAGCCTCGCCGCCCTCGTCCTTGTCGTGGGCGCCGCCGGTCTGCACGCCGGCTGGAACGCGATCGCCAAGCGGGGCGGAGACCAGGTGGTCTTCCTGTGGCTGGCCACCGTCGCCTCGGGCGCGGCCATGCTGCCACTCGGGCTCTGGTACCTCGTCGCCGAGGGGCTGCCGGCGGCGGCGGTGCCGTTCGTGATCGCGACGATCGCGCTGCACACCGTGTACTTCTACGCGCTCGGCCGCTCCTACGCATCCGGCGCCTACTCGCTGGTGTACCCGGTCGCGCGCGGGCTCGGCGTGGCGCTGGTGCCGATCGTCGCGCTGCTGCTGTTCGACGAGCGACTCTCGCCGATCGGCACCGCGGGGATCGTGCTCGTGGTGAGCGGCATCGTCGCCCTGCACCTGCTGCCCAGCGGTGGCGCGGCGCGCCCCGTCGCCGCCGGTCGCGCGCTGCTGTGGCCGGTCATCACCGGGCTGACGATCGCCAGCTACTCGCTGGTCGACAAGGCGGGCGTGGCCCGGCTCAACCCGGTGCCGTACATGCTCTTGCTCGAGGGGGGCTGCGCGCTCCTGGGGCTGCCGCTGCTCCGCGCGCGACGCGACGCCGTCCGGCGCGAGCTGCGCGGCTGGCGCGCCATCGTGCTGGCCGCCGTGATGAGCGCGCTCGCGTACACGCTGGTGCTGTTCGCGTTCCGGATCTCGAAGACCGGCTACGTGGTGGCCGCGCGCGAGCTGTCGATCGTGCTGTCGGCGGTGATCGGCAGCCTGTGGCTGCGCGAGGGACGCCTGGGGCCGCGCCTGGCCGGGGCCGCGATCGTCCTCGGCGGCGTCGCCTGCATCGCCCTCGCCCGATAGCAGCCTGCGGGCTTTTCAGCAACCTGCTAGGGGTGGTGGTGCGCACGAGGCCCGGCGAAATCGGGCGCTCG
This sequence comes from Methylomirabilia bacterium, assembly GCA_041493815.1. Classification (GTDB taxonomy): domain Bacteria; phylum Methylomirabilota; class Methylomirabilia; order Rokubacteriales; family CSP1-6; genus AR5. Next base: position 7,767 of record JBGPZN010000012.1, on the reverse strand, counting down.
ACGGCGATGCTAGAATCCGACCCGTCATGAGCCAGTCCGACCTTACCAGCCGTCGGCAGGTCCAGGGTGACGTCGCCGCGCTGGCCGGCGCCATCGAGCGCGCCGCGGGCGATCTGACGATCGCCGAGGAGCCGTCCAACTTCGCCGTCGTGCTGCAGGCCGGAGCGCCGCGTGAGTGACCTCACGCTGACGGACCTGGCGGCGGCCATCGCCGATCGCAAGGTGTCGGCGGCGGAGGCGACCGCCGGCTGCCTCGACCGCATCGCGCGCCTGGATGGCCGCCTGCGCGCGTTCATCACGCTCGACGCCGAGGGCGCCCGGGCCCGGGCGCGCGCGCTCGACGCCGACCTGGCGGCCGGCCGCCGGCGCGGGCCCCTGCACGGCGTGCCGCTGGCCTACAAAGACCTCTGCCACGTGCGCGGGCTGCCGACCTCGTGTGGTACGAAGACCGCCGAATACTTCACGAGCGAGATCGAGTGCACCGCGGTGGCGCGCCTGACCGCCGCCGGCGCCGTCACCCTCGGCAAGCTGAACATGACCGAGCTGGCGCTCGGCCCCTTCGGTGACAACCCGCATCACGGCAACGTCGACAACCCGTGGAAGTCCGGTCACGTCTCCGGCGGCTCGTCGAGCGGCTCCGGCGCCGCGGTGGCGGCCGGCCTCGCCTACGGCGCCCTCGGCTCGGACACCGGCGGCTCGATCCGGCTGCCGGCCGCGTGCTGCGGGATCGTGGGGATCAAGCCGACCTACGGCCGCGTGAGCCGGGCCGGCGCCATGCCGCTGTCGTGGTCGCTCGACCACCTGGGTCCGATGACGCGCACGGTGCGCGACGCCGCGCTGATGCTGGAGATCGTCGCCGGCCACGATCCGCACGACGCCACGTCGAGCCCGCGCCCGGTGGACGCGCTCGTGGCCTCACTCGAGCGCGCGCCGGCCGGGCTCCGGGTGGCGCTTCCCGACAACTACTACTTCGACGGCGTCACCCCCGAGGTGCGCGCGGCCGTCGAGGCGGCGGCGGGCGTGCTCGCCTCGCGCGGCGCCCGCGTGCAGACACTGCGGCTGCCCGATCCGGCCCTCCTCAACGATGTCGCCAACATCCTGGCGCGTTCGGAGAGCGCGACCATCCACGCGCGCATCGCCCGCGAGCGGCCCCACGAGCTGGGCGCCGCCGTGCGCAGCCGCCTCGAGGTGGGCTTTCACATCTCGGCCCACGACTACCTGCAGGCCGGCCGGCTGCGGGCGCGCCTGGCCCGCGAGTTCGTCGCCGAGGTCTTCGCGGAGACCGACGCGGTGCTGGCGCCGGCCATCCCGGAGCCGCCGCCGGCGCTGGATGCCGTCACCGCGGGGCCGGTGGACGAGATCGTGCGCCGCATGGGCCGCTTCTCGCGGCTCACGCGTCCGTTCAACGTCCTCGGCCTGCCGGTGGTCGCGCTGCCGTGCGGCGTCTGCGCCGACGGCCGACCGCTCGGCCTGCAGATCGTCGGCCGCCCCTTCGACGAATCCACGATCCTGCGCCTCGCTCACGCCTACGAGCAGGCGACCGACTGGCACACGCGTCGACCGGTGAGCTGATGGAGGAGAGGCCGCCTCGCGCGTGGCACGTGTTCGCGACGTACCTGGCGGCCGTGGCGGGGATCTTCGCGACGACGGGCGTGGCGATCGAGCTCCTGCGGTCCGCGTACCCCGACGTGCCGGACCTGGCGCTGGTGCGCACGCTGCCCGGGCTGCTCGGCGGTAGCCTGGCGGCCTCCTCCGGCCTGCTGCTGACGCTGCTGCTCGTCGTGCGCCCGCTGGAGCCGGCGCGCTTCCGCCTGCTGCCGGGCTGGGAGACCGGCGCCACGCTGGTGGTCATGGCGCTCGGACTGCTGGCGCTCAGCCAGGCGCTCGACTCGGCCACCGCGCTGATGGGCCTCGGCGACCGCGGCTCCCTGGAGCTGATTCGGCGAGTGCTGGAGCAGACGCAGGGCCCCGACCTCTTCGGCGCCGTGCTGGTGCTCGGCTTCGGCGCCGGCGCCGCCGAGGAGATCTTCTTCCGCGGCTACATGCAGTCGCGCCTGCGCGAGCACTGGTCGCCGCCGGCCGCCGTGCTGGCCAGCAGCTCGGCCTTCGCGGTGCTGCACGCCGACGCCTCCGCCGTGCACATGGTGCTGGCCCTGGCACTGGGGCTCTACCTCGGCTTCGTGGCCGAGATCTCCGGCAGCACGCTGCCCTCGATCCTCTGCCACGTGGTCAACAACGTCGTCTTCACGCTGCAGACCGCGCTGGGCTTCGCGGTGCTGAGCCGCGACGCCAACGTCACGGCCGCGGTAGCGGGTGGGGCCGTCTTCGTCGCGTGCCTGCTGTGGGTGCGGCGCGTGGCGCCGGGCCCCACACCCGCGTGAATCTTGCGGCGTATCGGTCCCCGGCGGTACCCTACGGCCACCCTGAGAGCCGACATCGCGGACCGCGAGCGCCGTTGTCCGACCCCGAGGCGATCCCTGTGAGCGACGCCGGCCGCCTGGCCGCGCTGTTCGCCGAGGCCCGCCGGGCCGTGGCGTTCACCGGCGCCGGGGTGAGCACCGAGTCCGGCATCCCGGACTTCCGGAGTCCCGGCGGCGTCTGGGCCCGTTTCGATCCGAGCGAGTTCACCTACCAGAGCTTCACCGGCAGTCGCGAGGGCCGGCGGCGGTACTGGGCGCTGGGACGCGCCACGTACCCCCTCATCCGTGCCGCCGCGCCCAACGCGGCCCATCGCGCCCTGGCCGAGCTGTATCGCCTCGGACGGTTGGACTGCTGCATCACGCAGAACATCGACGATCTCCACCAGCGGGCCGGCCTGCCGCCCGCCGCGGTGATCGAGCTGCACGGCAACGCCACGCGGGCCCGCTGCCTGGAGTGCGGCGTGCCGTGCACGCGCGACGAGCTGCACGCACGGCTCGAGGGCGGCGTGGAGGTGCCCGACTGCCCGGCCTGCGGCGGCGTCGTCAAGCCGCACACGATCCTGTTCGGGGAGGCGATGCCGAAGGCGGCCGTGGACGAGGCCGAGCGGCGGGCCCGCGCGTCGGACCTGTTCGTGGTACTCGGCTCCTCGCTCGTCGTCTATCCGGCCGCCTACGTGCCGCGCCACGCCAAGCGCGCGGGCGCGACGCTGGCCATCGTCAACCTGGAGCCGACGCCGCTCGATCGTGAGGCCGACCTCGTCATCCGCGCCAAGGCCGGGGCGGTGATGGCAGCGGTGCTCGACGAGGTGCGCGCGCGCATTCCCCGAGGAGGATGAACACCCCGTGGCCACCGACGACACCGCGCTGATCAACGAGTTCGTGCGGGCCCGCGCCGAGGCCCGCCCGCATCGCCCGCCCAGCGAGCAGGGCCGCCGGCTCGAGCTCGCCGAGGCCTATCGTCTGCAAGACCGCCTGCGCGAGGCGCTGCTCGCGCAGGGCGAGCGGCTGGCCGGCTGGAAGGCCGCGTTCACGACGCGCGCGGCCCAGGACGCCAACCAGCTCACCGAGCCGGGCTGCGCCTTCCTGCTCGCCTCCGGCGTGCTGGCCAGCGGGGCCGAGGTGCCGTTCGCGCGCTTCAGCGCGCCCGCCGTGGAGGCCGAGGTGGCGTTCGTCATGCGTCACGACCTCGCCGGGCCCGGCGTGACCGCCGCCCGCGCCGCGACGGCGGTGGAGGGCGCCCTGCCGGCGCTGGAGCTGGTGGACTTCCGCTACAGCGGCAAGCCCGTCGGCAGCGACGTGATCGCCGAGGGCGTCTACGCCGTCGCGATCGTGCTCGGCGGCGCGCTGACGCCGATCACGGGCCTCGACCTGGCGCTGGAGGGTCTCGTGTACGAGCACAGCGGCACCCTGGCGGCGACCGCCACCGCGGCCGAGGTGATGGGCAACCCGCTCAACTCGCTGGCCTGGGTCGCCAACCACCTGGGCTCGCGCGGCCTCGGCCTGCGCGCCGGCGACATCGTCATGACGGGCTCGGTGTCCAAGCTTCTGCGGCCCAAGGTCGGCGACACCGTGCGGGCGACCTACACGCGTCTGGGCTCGACCTCGGTCCGCTTTTCCTGATGGCCGTGCGAGCCGCAGCCGTAGGCGAGGCGAGCCGGTAAAGATGGCGACGCTCCGCGCGGGCGAGGGCGCGTGAGCGGGCTGAGCGTCGAGACCCTCGTCGCCCGCACGCGGGCGCGTCTGCCCGGGCGGGCGCGGCGGATCGTGCCGCCCGGGCCGCTGGTGCGGGCGGCGGTGCTGGTGCCGATCGTCGACCACGGCGAGCCATTCCTGGTCTTCGCGCAGAGGACCGACCGCGTCGGTCACCACGCCGGCCAGATCTCCTTCCCGGGCGGCCGCGTCGACGCCGGCGACGCCGACGACCTGCAGGCGGCGTTGCGGGAGGCGGAGGAGGAGGTCGGGCTGGCCCCGGCGTCGGTCGAGCCCCTCGGCGTGCTCGACGACACCGAGACGTTCGCCACCCAGTTCGTGATCACGCCGTGGGTGGGCGTGGTGCGCGGCCCGGTGGTATGGATGCCGGACGGCGAGGAAATCGAGAAGGTGATCGAGGTGCCGGTGGCGGCGCTGCTGGCCCGGGGCTGCTTTCGCGTCGAGTCGTGGGCGCGCAACGGCGTGACGCGCGACGTGTACTTCTACGACTACCAGGACACGACGATCTGGGGCGCGACCGCCCGCATCCTCAAGCAGTACCTGGACCTGGTGGGAACGGCGTGAGCCGCGAGACGCTGCGCGAGCCGGAGTGGAAGGGACGGTAGGCCTCTGCGCGGGGTGTGCGCACGCGCGCCCCGTCGTGTCCGGCCGGGGCTCGACGTTCTGGTTGTGCGGCCTCAGCGTGACGGACCCGCGCTTCCCCAGGTACCCGCGCTTGCCGGTGCTCCGGTGCGAGGGATTCACGCGCGGCCCCGGCAGCGAGGGCCAGCCCTCACCCTCGCCGCCGAGTGCCGCGCCCTAGAGGGCGCGCGCGCTCACGGCATCCACAGATACAAAAACTTCGGCCCGGCGCCGGCGAGGCCGGCGAGCTGCGAGAAGGCCGCGAACGCGCCGGCGTCGGTCTCGGTCCGCGCGTAGTAGGTCGCGCGGTACTCGCGGGGGCGCTTGTAGACGACCACCCGGGCCTCGTCGAGGCCGGCGGCGCGGCGGGCCGCCTCCAGCGCGTCCGGCATGTAGCCGACGCGGTCGACGAGCTTGTGCCCGAGCGCCTGTTCGGCGGTATAGATGCGGCCGTCGGCCAGCGCGGCGACCGTCGCCGCCGGGATCTTCCGGCGGTCGACGACCTTGGCGACGAACTGGCGGTAGAGATCGTCGATGACCGACTGGAAGATCGCGCGCTCCTCCGTCGTGAGCGCGCGGAACGGGCTGCCCATGTCCTTGCGCTCGCCGGACTTGATCGCCGCGGTGGCCACGCCGATCTTCTGCATGAGCCCCTCGGCGTTGAGGCTGATCATGATGACGCCGATGGATCCGGTGACGGTCGTGGGATGCGCCACGATGGTGTCGGCGGCGAGGGCGATGTAGTAACCGCCGGAGGCGGCCACGTCCATCATCGACGCCACCACCGGCACGCCGCGGGCGCGCTTGAACTCCTGCAGCTCGCGGAAGATGATGTCCGAGGCGGTGACGGTGCCGCCCGGGCTGTTGATCCGCACCACCAGCGCGCGCACCTTGGGATCGCGCTCGGCCTTCGTCAGCTCCTCGCGCACCCGAACCAGGAGCGGCACCCGCGGCGGCGGCGTGCCGATCGTGAGCGTGCCGCTCGGTGAGTCGTCGGAGAGGAAGCCGGAGACGTCCATGAGGAGGATCTTGGCGTCGCCGCGCCCCTCGACGGTCTCCTCCTCGAGCGGACGGATCCGTGGCGAGAGGTCGATCGAGATCACCGAGCAGCCGGCGAGCACGAGCCCGAGCAGGAACGCGCGAGGCCATCGCATGCCGCTAGTATACTCAGGGCCGCCTTGCGGCGTGCAGCGACGGCCGGCATAATCGGCCGCCAATGACCCTGACCCTCGAGGACGTCCGGGCGGCGGCCCGGCGTCTCGGCAACCGCATCCATCGCACACCGGTCATCGCGTGGCAGTCGTTCGACGACGCCTGCGGTCACCACGTGTTCTTCAAGTGCGAAAATCTACAGCGGACGGGCGCCTTCAAGATCCGCGGCGCGCTGAACAAGCTGCTGGCGCTGACGGCGGTCGAGCGCGCGCGGGGCGTCGTGGCGTTTTCCTCGGGCAATCACGCCCAGGGCGTGGCGCTGGCGGCTCGGATGGTGGGCACGACGGCGATCGTCTGCATGCCCAAGGACGTGCCGGCGCTCAAGCTGGAGGCCACGCGCAACTATGGCGCCGAGGTCGTCTTCTACGACCGGATGACCGACGATCGCGAGCAGCTTGTGCGCGAGATCGTCGAGCGCACCGGTCGCGTGCCGGTGCCGCCCTACGACGACCCCGCCATCATGGCCGGGCAGGGGACGGCGGCGCTGGAGCTGTTCGAGGACGCGCCCTCGCTCGACGTGCTGCTGACGCCGGTCGGCGGCGGCGGGCTCATGGCCGGCTGCTCGACGGTGACCCGCGCGCTCTTTCCGGGCGTGCAGGTCTTCGGCGTCGAGACCGACAGCGCCAACGACACCTACCTGTCGCTGCGCCGAGGCGAGCGGGTGACGATCCCCCCGCCCCCCACGATCGCCGACGGCATCCGCGCCACGACTCCGGGCGCACTGACGTTTCCGATCCTCAAGCGCAACCTGACCGGCGTCCTGCTCGTCGGCGGCGTCGAGGTCCGGGCGGCCGTCCGCTTCCTCGTCCAGCGAGGGCGAATCGTCGTCGAGCCGAGCGGCGCGGTCGCGGCCGCCGCCGTGCTGTCCGGCCACCTGCCCCTGGCGCAGGGCGCGCGCGTCGGCGTCGTGCTGTCCGGCGGCAACATCGATCCCGACCTGCTGATCGAAATTGTACGAGGGACTTAGTTTCTCGAGTCGGACGCCCGCGCATTGGGTGGCGGTGTCGCCCGACGGAGCGCGGCGGTCAGACTCGAGAGGAGACGAGGCTCAACGGCGATGGAACGGGGGGATGACGTCGGTGGCGAGCTGCGCGAGCTGGTCCAGCATGCGCTCGGGAGGACACATCGGCCGCACGATGAACTTGGAGCCGCCGCCGGCCACGTACTCCTCCAACCGCTCGCGCACGAGCTCGGCCGGACCGAACGCCGTGCAGCGCTCGAGCGCAGCATCGTCGATGCGGCCGCGCGGCACGAAGGGCGCCGCCATCGCGCGGGCGGTCGCGGGGTCAGGATCGAGACAGCAGTAGAAGAGCGCGCCGAAGTGGTCGACCGGCACCTGGCGGCCGGCCGCGGCCGCGAACGCCTGCGTCTTCTCCACGCCGACGCGGAACTGCTCGGGCGTGATGAAGGACGGAATCCAGCCATCGCCCAGCCGTGCGGTCCGCCGCATCGCCGCCTCGCTGTTACCGCCGATCCACAGCTCCAGGGGCTGCTGGACCGGCTTGGGGAGCACGGTGATGCGGTCCAGGCGCCAGAACTCGCCGGCGAACGTCACCTCGTCCTCGGTCCAGCAGCGACGCATGATGGCGATGGCCTCGTCGGTGCGGCGGCCGCGCTCGCGGAACGGCACCCCGGCGGCAAGGAACTCGCGCTCCTGCTCGGCGCCGATGCCGAAGGCCGGCAGCAACCGGCCGCCCGAGAGGTAGTCGACCATCGCGATCTCGCGGGCGGCCAGCACGGGGGATCGAAACGGCGTCACGAAGACGCTCGGGCCGAACTTTAGCCGCGTGGTGCGGGCCGCGAT